>DPKU01000205.1 GCA_003542355.1 Clostridiales bacterium
GTTGTCGCCATTAACGATCTGGCGAGTTCGGATATGCTGGCCTATTTGCTGAAATATGATACGGTTCAGGGCGCTTTCACCGGACACAAGGTGGAGAGCGATGCGGATTCCATTTCCGTGGACGGCACAAAAATCAGGATATACAAAGAACCGGATCCCAAAAATCTTCCCTGGAAAGAACTGGGTGTGGATATTGTGTTGGAGTGTACTGGGTTCTTCGCATCAAAAGCAAAATCCATGGCTCATATCGAAGCTGGCGCCAAGCGCGTTCTGATCTCCGCACCGGCAGGGAGCGACCTGCCCACCATCGTTTATAACGTCAATCATCACATCCTCAAAAGGGAAGATCTGATTGTCTCGGGTGCTTCCTGCACGACCAATTGCCTGGCCCCCATGGCGAAGGCGCTCAACGAGTACAGAGAGCTGAGAACAGGCTTTATGACCACCATCCATGCGTACACCGGCGATCAGATGATCCTGGACGGCCCACATAAGAAAAATGACTTCCGCCGTGCCAGAGCAGGCGCGGCCAACATCGTGCCCAACAGCACCGGCGCAGCCAAAGCCATCGGTCTGGTGATCCCGGAACTGGACGGAAAATTGATCGGCTCCGCGCAGAGGGTCCCGGTACCTTGCGGTTCGATCACGATCCTGGATGCCACGCTTAAGGACGAAAGCGAAACAGTATCCGTAGAAGGCATCAACGCGATCATGAAGGAACACGAAACTGAGTCCTTCGGATACACCGAAGAATTGATCGTGTCCAGCGACATCATCGGGTCTTCTTACGGCTCTTTGTTTGACGCTACCCAGACACTGGCCCAGCGCTGCGGTACGCAAATCTACGAAGTACGCGTTGTGGCCTGGTACGACAACGAAATGGGCTATACCAATCAGCTGATCCGCACCCTGAATCACATGGGAACGCTGATCACGGCATAGTGGAATAAAGGGAGGATACGATGCTCAACTTTCAATATTACACACCCACGAAAGTGGTGTTCGGCAAAGATACCGATCTGGAGATCGGTGCACTGGTCAAGAAGGAAGGCTGCAAAAAAGCCCTGATCCACTACGGAAGTCAGAGTGCTCAGAAGTCTGGTCTGCTGGACAGAGTGCGCGGCGCATTGTCCGCAGAGGGTGTCGAATATGTGGAATTGGGCGGCGTTGTCCCCAATCCTCGGCTATCGAAGGTATACGAAGGCATTGAACTGTGCGTCAAAGAAGGCGTGGATTTTCTTTTGGCTGTGGGTGGCGGCAGTGTAATCGATTCGGCAAAAGCCATCGGATACGGAGTTGCCGAAAAGGCGGATGTTTGGGAATTATACGACTTTAAGCGTCAGGCGAAGGCTTGCCTGCCCATCGGAGTGATCCTGACCATCGCAGCAGCCGGCAGTGAAATGAGCAATTCTTCGGTGATCACCAACGAAGAAGGCTGGATCAAAAGAGGCTACGGCAGCGATCTGTGCCGTCCAAGGTTTGCCATTATGAATCCGGAGCTGACTTACACGCTGCCGCCTTATCAGACCATGAGTGGTAGCACGGATATCCTGATGCACACCATGGAGCGCTATTTCAACAAAAGCGGAAGCATGGAGATGACAGACCGGATCAGCGAAGCCCTGCTGAAAGTCGTAATGAAATATACGAAGATTTTACTGAAAGATCCCCTCAACTACGAAGCCCGGGCAGAAATCATGTGGGCTGGCAGTTTGTCTCACAACGACTTGACGGGGTGCGGCAACGATCGGGGCGATTGGTCTTCCCACCGCCTGGAACACGAGCTGGGAGGCATGTTCGATGTGGCTCACGGCGCAGGCTTTGCCGCTGTTTGGGGGAGCTGGGCGCGCTACGTATTCGAGGAGGGGCTCGATCGCTTTTCTGCCTTTGCCTGGAATGTGATGGATGTTTCGAAGGATCTGTCTCCGAAGGAAGCCGCACTGGCTGGCATCGAAGCCATGGAAGGATTTTTCCGTTCCATCGGTATGCCGGTGTCCGTTTCGGACATGGGAATCCGTCTGACGGATGCGCAGATCGACGAATTGGCCGAAAAGTGCAGTATCGGCGATATGATCACCATCGGCGTGGTCAAAAAATTGAAAAAAGCGGATATGGCAGAAATTTATCGGATGGCCAAATAGAAAGGGGATCGTAGTGACGGAGTTTTCCGAACTGAGCCACGCATTTATCGTGGGTTGTTATTACAGGGAATTGAAAAAAGCTTTTGGAGAAAGAGGCGTCCGGGCCTTTGCCCATATGACCATCCTCTATGGCCAGCAGCGAGGCTCCCGTATGGCACAGCGGGCGATTCGGGATGGAAAGCCTTTGGATTTTGCTTCGTATCGTGCCTATGGAGAATGGCAGAGCACGGAAGCGGCAATACGGTGCATGGGTGGCTTTTCCAGTCGCATCCTTTCTGTTGCTCCCGATCATGAGGAACACATCGACCGCTGTCCCTGGGCCTGGCAATTTGAAGAAATGGGGCTGCAGGAGTGCGGTGTTGTCTATTGCACACATCTGGATCAGGCCATTGCCCGGGGTTTCAATCCGTATATCACCTTCGATGTGCTGCAGAGCGTCAACGACCACGACTGCTGTATTCAGGTGATGCGGGATGCACAGTTTTCCGACGGACAAACGTTTCCCAAAGATCCGAAGAATGTAAAAGGCTTCGATTACCACTGCGGACATCTATATAAAACCTTTTCTGAGATCTCCGGCTCTGTTTTCGGAGAGGAAGGAGAGGGGATTGCAGCGCACGTTCTGACTGAATTCTCGCAAAAATATGGCGGGGAGATGGCCGGAGTCCTGAAATCTCATCTGGAGACGAATTTCCTGATCATCTGACATAAAAAAAGCCGCCTCGGCGGCTTTTTTTTTATGGCTGTGCGCAACCGCAAATCAGAAGCGCGCCGCCCAGAATCCCAGCGGAATCACCAAGCTCTGCCAACCGCAGTTCGGTGATCCGTTTTTCGGCGATGCGGGCTTTTAACCGCTGTTGAAGAGCAGTCTTAAAAGGAGTCAAGCCTTTGGCCAAGCCTCCGGCCAGGACGATCACATCCGGTCCATAGAGATAGATATACTGGTCGAGTCCCCGGACAAGCATATCGAGATACCAGTGGAGCACGTCTTTTGCGGAAGAATCTCCTTCCTCGGCTGCTTTGAAAAGATCCGGGCAGGATATGGAGGTCCCAAGTGCATTACAAGCAAAGGCTTCCAGGGCCGGAGCAGCGCAGGTGGATTCCAGGCAGCCGGGCGTAGCGCAATAGCAGGCCCGGCGATCCAGCACCGGCGCTTCCGCTGCTTCGCGGACCCGGATGTGACCGCCCAGGTGCATCCGGGCCTCCGGCCCCCAGAGCTTCCCGTCAATGGTCATTGCGATGCCGATGCCTGTGCCCAGCGTAAGGGTCAGGACGCTGTGCGCATCTCGGCCTGCACCGTACAGCGCTTCGGCAAGGCCTACCAGACGGGCGTCGTTGTCGATTTCTGCTGGCATGCCCAGCGCTGTTGCGATATTTTTCTTCAGCGGATAGCTCGGTGTCATAAAATCCACCATGCTGGTCATGCCGTCGATCGATCCTTCCGGATGGTAGATAAAGCTGCCCACAGAAATACCCAGGCCGGCGATCTCCTCACTGGCCAGATGGTTTCTTTTCTTCAGATCGGCCATGTGATGCGTCAGAATTTGGTAAAACGCATTTTCATCGTGCTTTTCTGTAGGAAAGACTATATAGTCTGTCACGATTCCCTGGGCCGGATAGACGAGTCCCATTTTCGTTCGGGTGCCTCCGATATCCAGACCTGCTGCATATTTTCTGCTCATATTGCGTCCTTTCACTGCGTATTTCAAAAATATCCGAATTGACGCTGACTGTCAATGGAACGTATAATCAAAGTATGGAGGTGGAAGAGATGCAATATGGATGTCATTCCATGATCGGAAAGATCGATACGGTACTGCTGAAAAAACCGGAGGATGCTTTTATCGATCAGGAGCATTTGAATGCGCATTGGGAGGAGTTTGTCTATTATGGTGCGCCGGATTACAAAAAAGCATTGGAAGAATTCAAGGCTTTTGAGGAGATCATACGCATGCATGTGCCCAATGTTCACTATCTGCCGAAAGCCGAAGGCGTTGGGCTGGATTCGATCTATACCCACGATCCCCTGAAGGTCACGAAAAAGGGAGCGATCTACTTCCCCATGGGCAAGGTGCTCCGGGGTGGTGAAGGATCTGCCACGAGAGCTTTTCTGGAAACTCACGATGTCCCGACGCTAGGCGTGATTCGCGCCCCCGGAAAAATGGAGGGCGGGGATGTGGTCTGGTTGGATGATGAGACCGTGGCCATCGGCAGAGGATACCGGACCAACGATGAGGGCATTCGGCAATTTCAGGACCTGACCAGGGACTT
>DPKU01000090.1 GCA_003542355.1 Clostridiales bacterium
CCCCGTCAAAGCCGATGGGGCCGATCACCCGGCTGAGAACAGTCCCCTCTTTGGCGCCCATCCCGGTTGCGGTGACCTTTAAGAAGCACCCGATATCCTCCTCGGCAATGGTAAATGCGGCGCCCGTGGCGGTTTCGATCTCCGTATAAACGCCACTTTCCGCATCGCTGCGGGACCACTGATATGTATACACTGCGTCTGCCGGTGTTGTGATGGCCGCAACGGTGGCTGTGATGTAATCGGTCTCGCCGGTCACTGCGACCGAAGCGGAAGGTGGCCGATTGCCACCGCTGCCGCCACCTGTGTTGCCGGGCGGCGTGGCGGGCACTTCCACGACGATGGTGCCCGATTGGTTGGTGTTGGCATTCCCGTTGGGAAGGATCGATAGCACAGCTTGCGCTACCTGCTGCTGAGTGATCTGCCCGCCGCTTTGGATCTGGCCAGAAATAGCTTCGGCGATCTGCTGCGCCTGCTGCTGCGTGACAGTGCCTTGTACAACAACGATGTCTTTGAAGATCTCACCGTCGGGTCGGGCATCGTTGCCGTTGCCGTCCACCAAGAGATTGTTGTTGAACAGGATCGAAGTATAGATGCTGGTACCATCCCCGGCCAAGACACGGACCTGAGTGCCTTCTTTGGTAACGATCAAACGGATGATCAGAGAGTTTTCCATGGTGACTGTATGGGAACCGCCGCCCTTGACATAGACCACAGACAGCGCCGACAGATTCTGCAGCGTCGCATCGCCCTCGCCCACTTCTTCTGTGATGGTGATGTCGCCCACATAGATCTTGTCACTCAGGATATCTCCGGATTCTTTGACGAATACGTCCTCCCGAACGATGGTCTCCCCGTCCAGGATCTGGCCGATCAGCGTAACAGCCTCCGCTCTTGTGAGCGTTTCCATTGGCGCCAGCTGGCCGTTGGCATGGCCTTTCATATATCCCTTGTTAATGGTGATCGCCATGCCTTCTTTCGCCCAGGCTTCGATCTCTGCTCTGTCCGGATACCCTTCCAGGACCGCTGTTCCGGTCATGCCCGACTTCGGCAGAAACCGGGACAACATCACGGCAGCTTCCTGGCGGGTGATCACATCCTCCGGTGAAAACTCGGTCTGGCTGGTTCCCTTTGCATATCGAACGTAGCTGGCCTTGGCCACTTCTTCATAAAACCAATCCGACTCTTTTACATCGGAAAAGCTGATCGCTACCTGGTTTTGAGGCCGGAGCTGCAACGCATTGTTCACCATGCTCACGAATTCCGCCCGGCTTACAGCCTTCTCCGGGGCAAACGTTCCATCGGGATACCCTTTGACATAACCATTTCCGACAGCGTTCTGAATAGCTTCTAGAGCCCAATGCCCCTGCACGTCGGTCAGGTTGACAACCGATGTGACAGGTTCAATCTCCGAAGCGGCAAAACCGATGCCGGGAAACAGAGATAAGATAAGGCAGAGGGACAGGATCAGTGATAACGCTTTGCTTTTCATGATGCCTTCCTCCGTAATCGTTTCTCGCAAGTTTTATCGTATTGCTTCTATTTTCCACGATAAAAAGCAAAAATACAAGGCGTATTTTTGCTTTTTATCAGAATATTTATGGTATTACAGGCAGATGTTATTCATCGAACGCCAGGGTCCGCGCAAGCGCTTCGGTTTCCGGTCCGCAGCCTTCGTTCAGCACGAAAATTTTGCACTGGGCTGGCCGGTTGCCGGAATCGAAGGCTATGGATACGCCGTCATCCAGTCCGGCTGCAGTAAACGTACCGGGACGCAGGACCAGGTCGATCAGACGGCCGTTGCTGTCATACAAGGCATAGAGTAAACTTACAGCACGGCCTTCGGCAGGCTTTTGGCTCCGGGCCTCTATGGACAGATCGATTCGATTATTGCCCGAATCGAGCGTTGCATGGAAGAGGTCGAAGTCCAGCCGCTGAAGGCTGCCGAAGCTTTCGCCGGTGTCGATGAGCGTCTCCCAGCCCTCTGTGTATGTGGCGCCTATGCCGACAGATCGATACTTTGTCAAAACCCAGCGACCGCCCTCGGAGATCCCTTCGGGATCCATCTGGGCGCCGCCCTGAGCAACGGCAGTTCCGTCGCCGAAGAAGCTGGCGTTATAATCCCATTCTCCCAGGGTATCTTCGTGATGCAACCGATAATAGGCTTCGTCGGCAAAGACGTCTCCGCCCATAAGCCGTATCGCCGCGTTGTCGCTGCCGGAGGAGATCTGCGCCATCAATTCGATGCTGACCGGCGTTGCCGCTTGCGTATCTTGACGGATCACAGTGACCTCCCGTTCGGTGATCGGGCCTTCGATGCCGTCGCTGCCGATGGCCACACCGATGGACTGGGCCGATTCTCCCGGCTGCAGAAAATCAAAGAGATGAATGAAACGCGGGTCGTTGGAAGCATCGAAAGGCTCATCTCCTCTCCACTGCCAATGCCCGTCGATCTTGGTATAGAGAATATAATGCTGTCCGTCCACAGCGCCGGAAACGTTGACACCCATGGTGAACATGGAACCGTAGAACGGATCGGTAACGGTCGGCGCCGGCGGCGTAGCTCGCTGTGATGCGGAGATCTGCAACGAACTTTGGACATCCGATTCGTTGTGAGCCGCCACATAATAGGTGTCTCCCGGTGTGAGGCCGGTGACCCAAAGCGACGCAGAATGGCCTTCTTCGGTGAGATTTTCAAAGGCGCTCTGATCCATGAAGTTCCAGTTTTCATCGAAGATGTACAGGCGGGCGCCCGGGCTGTCCCCGGTGAGCTTCAGCAGGTAACCGTCGCCTTCGAGCGTACCGGAAACAAAGATGGCATAGCGGACAGCGCCGGCCGGCACGGCCGGCAGGGCGACGGAAGTATCATTTTCACCTCCCGTCGCCACGGGCGCCACCAGCGGAGCTGCGTTTTGTTCTGTCTCCGCATCGGGCAGATTGCTTTGAAAGCGAACAGCGGTGCCGAATATCTCTTCATTCTCAGAGTTCCGCAGCCGAAGCCCCAGATCAAAATCCGGATCGAAAGGCAGAGCCGTGATATCCACGGTAAAATAGTCGATCACGCCTTCGGTCTTATGCGGTGTGACCGTGGCAAAGCGATCCAGCGAAAATACCTCTGTTCCCGCATCGTAGCCAAAGCCTTGCGGATCCTCGCCGTATTCGTTTGCGATAAACACCGAGCAGGACAGGTCCACCTCGGACAAATCCACCGTTGGAACCAAATAAACCGTCCTGTATTGATCGATGGGCACTTCCCGAAGCCAGTTTTCTTCGCCACCGCCGGAAGCGCTATACGCGCCCAGGCCGGGAAGTATAATGTTTGCTGTCATCTGGTAGAGCGTCTCACCGTCCTGATACCCGATGGTGAAGACGCCGAGTTCCGGGAAATCGATGGCGGTAAATATATAGTCGTGATATTGCCCGTCGTCTGCCGGGATCACCTCCATATTTTCATCAAACCACAATTCTGCAGTGATCCCGCCTTCCGCCGGGAGGATCAGATCCTCGGGAGAAACAGGCGTGTAGACCCACTGCCCGAAGGCTTCCTCCCCCACCCAGTGCTTATAAAAGAAAGCAAAGGTGCTGCCTCCCTTGGTCATCTCAAGGCTCCGTTCATAATAGATGGGATCCCCTGTCAGCGCGGGATAGTGCGTACCTGCGGCATCTTTCCAATCCGTCCAGGACAGGACCAGGCCCGGCATCTCCACTTCGTACAGCAAAATATCCCGATCAGCCTGCCAGCGTTCGGCATCAATCTCATCGAAATACCGAATCTTTCCATGGAACCGGGCGCCATCTTCCACAGACGCACTCACCGTTACCAGGAATACGCCCAGAGCGCCGGTAGTCGTGACGTCTACGTTGCCCGCGCCGTCCAGGATCTCATATTCGCTGGTCCAGCCTTCGCCGATCTCGATATCGGGATTTGCAATGAAATAGAAGCTCCTCCCGTCAGGGGTGTAATGGAATTCGCTGATATAATTTTCTTCCGATGCCGTCGGCGCATCGTAGAATCCTGCATCGGGAAGCCTTACGGTCACCGGAAGCGCCATCAAGCCGTCACCGGTATCGTAGGCGAGCTCAAACTGCCCGAACTGAGTAAAAATGATCTCTGCGAAACGATGATCTGTATAATCCGGATCTCCGATGGCTTCGATGCCATCTCGGGTCCATTCCCGAATCGATATGCCGCTACCCGATGAAAAAATGATCGCCGCCGGCTCCACCGGCGTCAGCACCCACTCTTCGCCGGAAAGATGTCTGTAAAAGAAGGGAGCAGTCAGGCCGCCGATGGCCACGCCCATTTGTGTTTCCGCTGCGATATTTCCGTCTCCGTCTTTGGAGACTGCCGGATAGTCGATACCTGATGCGCTCCGCCATTCGGCCCAGTTGAACACCAGCCCTTCCACCGGTTCTTCTGACACGATGATCTCCCGGTCGGACTGCCACATCGGATATTCCCCACCATCCCAATAGCGGATCTCGGCACGGAGGCGGAAATCTCCCGTCACATCGGGTTTGACTGTCACCACAAATACTTCTTCTATGTCAGTAGCTGTAATGGCCACAAATTCGCCGCCCTCGTGAACATAGACATCTGTGTTCCAGTCTGACTCAATATTGGCATTTGGCGCTGCGATCAGATAGAACCGCCGTGCCAGCTCCCCTGCACCGTAGGAGAATTCACCGATATAGTTTTCCTGAGTGGCTTCGGGGGCCGAATAGAAGGCGACCTCCGGCAAGGTGACGGAAACGGGAAGCAGATAATCGCTATAGCTGATCACAAAATCCCCGAAATTTGGGAATTCCAGCTCGGTAAACGAAAACCCCTCATAGTCCTCGTCCGTGATGAAATCTGCCTGCTCGTGCTGCCAGGCAGAAAGTACGATACCGCTGCCGGAAGTGGCAGTGAGCTGATCTGCGGCAACAGGCGTATATACCCAGTTGCCGGTATTCTCATCGCCTACCCAGTGTCTGTAGAAGAAAGACAGCATCTGTCCGCCCGGACCCGTATCCAGTGAAGTATTGTACCGGACTTGTCCGCCGTCCCTTTGGATCACCGGGTATTGGATCCCCAGGCTGTCTTCGTCGCGCCACTGTGTCCAGCTGAACACCAACCCTTCGGTTTCGGTCTCGTACAGGTCGATCCACCAGGTTGGATCCATCCAATCAGAAGTGCCCGGGTTGCTCAAAATAATCTTCAGATTCAGGCCGAAATCTCCCCTGGTCCCTTCGTTGACGGTCACTTCGTAGACGTTGACCGCCGCAGTTGTGGCCACTGTTACCTGGTCTGCGCCGTTCAAGATCGCAAAGTTGCTCGTCCATCCATCGGAAAAGTCACCGTTGACGATGGCATAAAAGATCTCGCCGGCGCCGGGCGTATAGGTTGCGCTGCTCAAATAGGCCTCACGGGAAGCCGTAGGCGCCGTGTAGTACCCCATGGGAGGAATGTCCACTGTGGCGGCCATGCGATATACCGTGGAATCCGCAGCCGTATAACTGATCTCGTGATCGCCCCATTCGCTGGTGGTCATGCGCACGAAAGCGGCGCTGTTGCCCACATCCTGGGCCGGGTCCGCGCTCAGTTCCCCAGGATGCAGTGTTTCCAGAGCGATCCCGCTGCCGGAGCTGAGAACCAAGGCTCCGGGCGTTGCGGCAGCAAAGCCCCAGGCTTCGGACACGTCATCGTAATCCCACAGACCGAAAAGTCCGCAGTATTGACTTCCTTTTTGACAATATAGCTCATAGCCGTATCCGTATTCCGGATTTTCGTACCAGCCGCTGCCGGTATTGTCCAGGTTCCGGTACGCCAGGTGCGTGTAATTCAGTTCGATATTCGCAAAACGGATCAAGCCTTTATTGCTCAAAGGAAAGGTATTTTCGGAAGAGATCCCCCACCAGCTGTTGATCGTGCCGCCCTCGATCAGACCGGTTGCGTCGTTGAAAGCTGTTGCGCTGCCATTGACGGAAATCGTGGCGCCGTTGAGGATCGTCCCATTGTTTTCCAGATGTCCGGTGAAGCCGAGCTGCCCTTCTTCCCCAAAGACGTATAAGACGATACTGCCGTCTTCGGTCCAGTTTTCGCCCTGGTCATCTCCGTTGTTCGCAGCCGTGATCAGCGTGCCGTTGTTGACAAACGTGCCACAAACCGGCAGTGGAACGATGGTTTCCAGCGTGCCGTTGTTGATCAAGGTGCCCGAAACATCGTTCAAAACCCCGTTCACGTCTCCATCGTAGCGCATTTGTAGGGAGAAGGTCGCTCCTTCATTGATGATGAGATCTCCCTCTACCATAAGATTGCTCGTGACGGCGGTGTCCGTGGTGATGACGATGGCGCCGGCTGATACAGCCTCCGTACCGATTACAATGGGATTGCAGTGGGCATTGTCGGACAGCGCCGTTTCCCATTCCGCCTGATTTGTAACGTAGTAACCTCTCATGTGGTCGCCGTCGCCGACATCCGTAATCGTTCCGATGACCGTGGCGCTCGCCGTTTGCGTGTAACTGCCATAATTAGTGGCCGTTCCGCCCACCGTCAAGCTGCCCTCGATGAACATCCCGTTGTTGTTGATCAGATCACCGGAAATACTGAAATCACCTCCGATATACAGCTTTCCTTCCGGACCGGCGACCGTCAGGTCGCCGTTGACAAAGAGTGCATCATTTTCCAAAATATCCAGAGGCTTGGTGATCGTCAGATTTCCATCATAGGTGATCGCTACACCTGTAGTGGGACCGGCCGTGGGATCCCCTTCGTCGTGAAACTGGCTGAGCCAGATGCCATCGTACAGTTCGTTTGCCATGGCATAATCCAGGGAGTTGCGCCCGTTCACATCAGCCACCCAGTTGATGGCGCCACCGGTGACCTCCGGTACGGATCCGCCCAGAGTAACTGTCAGTACTTCCACATCTGCCGGATTTGGATCTCCGTCACTGATAATGTCGAAAAATGAGATCAGGCCTTCTCCGATGGCAGGATCGCTGGAAATCGCCAGGGATCCGTTGTTCTGGATCACCGCCGGGGCCGCCGCCGAAAGGACGCCGCCTATATTAACCATTCCGTTGTTGATCAGCGTGCCGCCGACCCGCAGCTCGCCGTTCTGCCGCACCACCACATAGCCATCTACTGTCAATGCAACGTCGGATAAAACGATAAACAGTCCGTTGTCGCTGATGCGCAGGCCGGCCGAAGAAGTGATGGTCAGGTCCTTAGTTAACTCTGTGCCTTGCTGGATATCCAACTCCACAGACTCTGCGATGATGTGATCCACGTTTCCATCGGCCAAGGCCAGTTCGAATTCGCCCTGGCTGCTGACCCGGGCCATCCCTGGAGGATCCTCCGCATACACACCCGCCGGCAGCATGGTCAGCAATAAAACCAGCGCCATTATGAACGAACAAAACCGCTTTCTTTCCATTCCAAATACCTCCGGACGCCTAAGGAAAAAATCCGGGGCCGATCGCTCGGCCCCGGGAAAATACCAATTCTCTTTGGTCGAATCAGTTCACGTGTATTTGATTTTCAGCCGGTTCTA
>DPKU01000088.1 GCA_003542355.1 Clostridiales bacterium
GAGTGGACGATTCCCAGCAACGCATTGGAAAAAGCCATCCCGGCCAAGCACTGCGCATTGTGCATCCGCTCCCTGGCCTCCATGTCTCCGTTGTAAGAAGGGATCAGATAGTCGCTCACCATTTGAATGGCATGCAACGCCAGTGGGTCCGTGTAGTCCGAATGCAGAGTGGAAACATAGGCTTCCACAGCATGCGTCATTGCGTCCATTCCTGTATGCGCTGTGAGCTTCTTGGGCATGGTTTCTGCAAGATCCGGATCTACGATCGCTACATCCGGTGTTATGTTGAAATCGGCCAGAGGGTATTTGATACCTTTTTCGTAATCTGTGATGACGGAAAAAGCGGTCACTTCCGTAGCAGTCCCCGATGTGGACGGAATTGCGCAGAATTTTGCCTTCGTTCGAAGCGTCGGAAAATTAAATGGGATGCACAGATCTTCAAACGTGGTATCCGGATATTCATAAAATGCCCACATTGCTTTTGCCGCATCGATAGGTGACCCGCCACCGATGGAAACGATCCACTCCGGTTGGAATACCCGCATGGCTTCTGCGCCTCTCATGACTGTCTCAACGGATGGATCCGGCTCTACGCCTTCGAAGACCTGAACTTCCATTCCCGCCGTTTTTAGGTTTTCAACGGTTCTGCCCAGAAAACCAAACCGTTTCATACTGCCGCCGCCAACGACCACCATTGCGCGCGTTCCCTTCAGATCCTTCAATGCATCCAGAGAGCCTTTTCCGTGGTATAAATCTCTGGGTAATGTAAATCTTGCCATTTTCGTACCTCCTGCGTTCTTTTTACTATAATTACCCCTTTGTTAAATTATTAACACTTTCATGCAGGAAGCGGAAGATACCGAACCGGCATATCGATATAACGTTATCGATATAGCGATACCGAATTACGATTTCACAGATGAACCAAGCGCTTGAATCCCTTCTTTAATCTTTTTATAATACATCAGCTCATCATCCGTAAATTCGTAGCCGCTGCGAAATATCAGCACATCCTTGTACCGGTTGTCGGGCAGTTGAAACGGTCTTTGGACCAGATCGTACTGCGTTAACACATCTATTGGCATGGGCGATTCAAAGGTATAATAGTTCGGGAAACGACTGACCAGATCCAGTTGAGTCGCTTTGTCGTGAACGACGATCTTCTTCCCTGATGCTTCCCATCCCGGGACGCCATCCTGCCCTTTCCCGGTCATGGACAAAGTGACATCCCCGTGAAGGACCAGCGTATAGGATGAAGAGCTGGGAATGGCTGTCACACTTTTCTTTGACAGAAGACTGATCCGGGCGCTCAGCAGCAGATAAGAGAACTCCCATATTTCTTTGTATCTGAGTTCCTTATCCTGTAAAGCCTTTCGATAATATGGTTCGTAAGCCGACTGATACCGCAGGATCCCCAGATCATTTTCTCCGTCTGCGATCCGATTCATTGTCCCGTTTGCATGGCTGTGGCAAAAGTGTATTTCGACTTCTTTCTCCGGGTCCAGTTCCTGCAGATATGCGCTCAGCACCGTGGAAAGGTAGCAGGCAGGCGGCACACACAAATCCAGCCCATGACGAAGGCTCGAAGAAGGTTTGAACACCTCTTCCATCCCTTCCAGCTGTTTGAGCACCACTCTTGCTCTTCGCAGGAATTCTTTTCCCCGGGCAGTAGGGATCACGCCCCTGGATGTCCTTTTGAAAATAGCTGCGCCCAAGGAACCTTCCAGCTCACGGATCGCTTTGCTCAAATGAGGCTGCGCAAGGAAAAGCGCTTCGGCAGCCTTGCTAATCGAACCGGCCTTTTCGACTTCTACGGCATATTTTAAATGCAGGATATTGTTCATAGGATCCCTTCTTCCGGCAAATTTTATTGATCACTGGGTTGGTTGAAATCAAACAGATATGTTCCATACTACCTCTAAAGCAGTCAATTGACAAGTTTGACAAAATGCGGGTTCTCTCCTATAGTGAAAAGTAAAGCATCGGTCACACATCATAGATATTCCAGGAGGCAACATGGATAAAATTTTCATAAACGGCAACATTCGGACCATGGATCCGGCGATTCCTCTGGCAGAGGCGGTGGCCGTCAAAAATGGACTTATTGTAAGAGTCGGCAGCAATCAGGAGATCCGGCAACTTCAGACGTCGGGCACCCAGGTGATCGATCTGCAGGGGAAACTCCTGCTCCCCGGATTCAACGACAGTCATATCCATCTTCTGAGTTATGGTTACAGTCTGGAAAAGGTCAGCCTGGGTCGTGCCCGCTGTCTGGATGACATCATCGACGAAGGCCGTGCATTCCTTCGAAAGCACCCGGACACACGATGGATGCAGGGCCGCGGCTGGAACAACGAAGACTGGGACGTAAAGGAGTATCCCACCCGTTACGATCTGGATCGGATCTCTTCGGAAATCCCCATCAGCTTTGTGCGCACCTGTGCCCATGTGATCGCCGTCAACTCCAAAGCGCTGGAAATCATGGGCATCGGAAGAAATCCCGTCCAGCCGGAAGGTGGAAGGATCGATGCGGATCAAAACGGAGATCCTCTGGGCATTTTTAAAGAAGAAGCCAGGAATCTGGTTTATGATGCCGTCCCATCGTTATCCGAAGCGGATATCCGAAGAATGCTGCTGAAGGGCGCCGGGAAATTGCTGGAATGCGGCATCACCTCGGTCCAAAGCGATGATTTGGAAGCTGTGGCTGCTTCGGAATATCAGAAGGTGTTAAAGGTGTATCTGGAGCTGTCCGAGGAGCGGAGCCTGCCCGTCAGGGTCTACCAGCAATGTCTGCTGCCTCCCCTGTCCAGACTAAAAGAGTTCTTTTCCCTTGGCTATCACTGGGGACAGGGCAACGATCTGTTCCGGATCGGTCCGCTCAAGCTGCTTGGTGACGGTTCCTTGGGCGGGCGCACCGCATATATGTCCGAGCCCTACGCCGACGATCCCACGACCCGGGGGATCCATACGTTCACGCAGGCCGAACTGGACGAGCTGATCGCCGCAGCCCACGCTCAAGGTATGCCCTGCGCTGTCCACTGCATCGGGGACGGGCAGATGTACATGACCTTCGAGTCCATCGAAAAGGCCATGCTGCGAAATCCGAAGCCGGATATGCGTCACAGCCTGATCCATTGCCAAATCACGGATGAACAGCTGCTGAAAAAATTCCGGAACCTGAAGGTGATCGCACACATCCAGCCGATCTTTCTGAATACGGACATCGCCATCGCTGAATCCCGTGTCGGAAAAGAAAAGGCCCGCACCTCCTACAATTGGCGGACCCTGGCCGATACCGGCGTCATTTATGCCTGCGGATCAGATTCCCCGGTGGAGCACTTCGACGTGATGAAAAACATTTACTGTGCCGTCACGCGAAAAACGCTGGCAGGCGATCCTGCGGGCGGCTGGCACCCTGAGCAATGTCTCACCGTAGAACAAGCCGTCCGGGGATTCACCCTGAACGGGGCGTACGCATCCTACGAAGAGAATGTGAAGGGAAGCATTTCCGTTGGGAAATACGCAGACTTTGCCCTGCTGGATCAGAATATTTTTGACATGGAACCCGACGCTATCAAAGAGGTTGCCGTCCTGATGACCGTTCTGGGCGGAGATATCGTCTTCGAAAAATAAACGGACTGCACTTTTACAGTGTCTCGAAGGCGCCGATCACAGCCGGCGCCTTTAAAATGTCCAGACACCGCTCCAGAAGAACGCCTTCTCTCTTCGGATAATTAAATCCATAGCTGGCTTTGATGCATTGACTGATAAACAGCACGCCCCTGTCCAGCGCGATGGGCAGACTGTCTCCCTGGAGGAGCCCTCCGATCACTACGCTGGTGAACGTATCGCCGGTTCCCGGATAGTGGGCTGGTATGTATCGGCAGCTGATCTTCCAGCAAATTTGATTTGTACGGTCATAGGCGATCACACTGGTATCTGCGTTGTCCCGATGGTCTGGTACGCTGGTGATCACCACTGTAGCAGGTCCCATTTCGGATAGGCGGATCGCCCATTCTTTGACAGAAACATCATCGATGTAATCTGTGTAGGGGCGATCCAGCAAAAAAGCCGCTTCCGTAAAATTCGGCGTAATGATGTCGGCCACGCCGATCAAGCTTCGCATCTCCCGGATCATGGCAGGTCCCATGGTACTGTAGAGACTCCCATTGTCCCCCATGACGGGGTCCACAACCACCAGATTTTCCTTCGTCTTGAAGTGCCGGATGAAATCCTCCACAATACCGGTCTGCTTTACAGATCCCAGAAAGCCGGAGTAGATGCAGTCAAATTCCAGTTCAAGCTTTTTCCACTGGGCGATGTATGCCTCCAG
>DPKU01000197.1 GCA_003542355.1 Clostridiales bacterium
CCAACGACTTCTCTCCTGGCGCCATCGGTGTGTACTCCTATCTGAACAGGATCGACCGGGGCTTGCGCCATTTCTGCGCGCTGAACAGAAAATTCGATGTAAAGCTGCTGGACAAGAGTGATTTGATCCCGCTTACCGTAGACGCCTATGATATTCTTGCCATGACGGAAGATGCCCTGCTATAATAATAGAAAAATTGACAGGAGCGTGCCCCATGCTGAAACTGGCCACCGTAGGCGACAACTGTATCGATTATTACGCTGCTCAAGGGAAGATGTTCCCCGGCGGCAATCCCATCAATGTGGCGGTCTATGCCATCCGGTGCGGACTTCCGGCGTCCTATACGGGTGCCGTAGGCGACGATGAGTACGGGGCGTTCATGCTTAGCGCCCTTTCCGAGAAGGGCGTGGATGCTTCCCGTGTCCGGATCCTCCCCGGAAAAACGGCCGTCACTCAGGTGGAACTGATAGATGGGGAACGGGTCTTCGGGGATTACGACGAAGGGGTACTGGCAGATTTTGTGATCAGTGATGAAGACATCGAATTCTTCTGCGATCATGCATTGCTGCATACGGGACTCTGGGGAAACGCCGAGCACGATCTGCACCGGCTCAAAGCCCGAGGCCTGCCTGTTTCTTTTGACTTTTCCACTGTAAAAGAAGGAGACGTGCTGGAGACGGCCCTGCCCTATGTGGATTATGCCTTTTTCTCCGACGAGGAAGAATCGGATGAACTCCTGTCCTTCATGAAGCTGATCCACAGCAAGGGGCCTCGTGTCGTCACGGTAACGCTGGGCGGAAACGGGAGCATTGCCTACGACGGAAATGCCTTCTTCCGTAACGGCGTCGTCCCTACGGAAGTGGTGGACACCATGGGCGCCGGTGATTCCTTCATCGCAGGCTTCTGCAAGGGGATCATCGAACAGAAACCCATCAAGGAATGTATGATAATGGGCAGCGAATGTGCTGCCGTCACCCTGGGATACATGGGCGCCTGGTAGCGCGCCGGGGCGCAACGTGAAACAATCAGAGAGCCGGTCTGCCGGCTCTCTGATTTTATGTGTTCCCCGCTGCCCTGGACTGTGCTAATAAATGATCTCCACCCGACTCCCCTTTGCCCGGTCTTTTTTGACGATGATCTGCTTGTCGATCTTCTGTTTCAGCTCGGGCACGTGGGAAATGATGCCCACCAGCCGGTTCCCTTCGGCCAGACCGTGGAGTGCCCGCATGGCTTGCTCCAGAGACTCTTCGTCCAGAGAGCCGAAACCCTCGTCCACGAACATGGTATCCAGACGGATGCCCCCGGCGGAGGACTGAACTTCGTCGGACAGCCCCAGGGCCAGAGAAAGCGACGCTTTAAAAGCTTCTCCCCCTGACAAGGTCTTGACGCTTCGCTGAGATCCGTTGTAATGATCGATCACATCCAATTCCAGGCCGCTCTGACTCCGGTTGTTTTCTGCTTCCACCCGACGAATCAATTCATACTGCCCCGATGACATCACCATGAGGCGGGTATTGGATCTGGCCACGATCCGGTCAAAATAAGCCATCTGAACGTAGGTTTCCAGCTTGACCTTCTCCTTTTCTTTCAAACTGCCATTTGCAGTATAGGATAGCGTCCGAGCCCAGCTCCACCGTTCCTCCACTTTCGAAAGCTCCGCGGATGCCTTTTCCAAATGCCTTCCGGTTTCCCGGTTTTTCTCCAGTCGAAAAGCGATCTCCTGACCCTTTTTTGCCAGAATTTGTTTCTGCTCTTCGGCTTCCCTGAGCAGCGCTTCTTCGCTGAAAACATCACGATCTCCGCCGTCAGCCAGCTGCTTCTCCAATGCAGTTATGCTGCCCCGAAGTGTTCCGATCTTCTCCAGACAATCATCCCGGGCGATCAAGGCACGATCGATCTGCTTTTGGATTTCTTCCTGTTTTGCGGTCAGATCCCAAATGACCTTTTCCGCCGCGTCCTTGCTGTCGTAGGCCAGCTTTTTCGAAAGGCTTTCCGCAGCTTCCGTCAAGTTGCTGATCCGGGCCGTGTATCCCACCAGCGCTTCCCTGCCCGCTCCGGACTCCTCCCGCATTTTCTCGAGCTGCTTCCGCTGCGCATCCAGCGATGCGGCCAGTTCTTTCCTCCGAAGGACATGGGCAGAAGCAGTATTCAGCTTCTGCTGCGATTCCACACGCTCGGCGGAAAGCGTTGTCAACGCATTTCGGAGCTGCTCCGCATAGGACAAAGGCGCCCCGTCTGGCAGCACATTGCCGGCTTTTTTCGCAAGCTCGGCGGCCTGCTGATCGAAGCGCCCCCGCAATGCCCCTGATTCCTGACTGGTGCGATCCGCTTGCGCCGCAGCTTCGTCTGCTTTTTTCCGAAGTGCGGTGAGCTCCGCCTCGGCCGGTGCCTGAGGCGTGCGCACGGCAGGTGCCGGATGGCTGATCGAACCGCATACAGGGCAAGGGACTCCGTCTCGCAGTCCTTCCGCCAGGATTCCCGCCTGCGCATCCAGAAACAAGCGATTCTTTTCGTAATACGCCTCCTGCAATTTGCCCGCCTGGTCTCTGGCGCTGCGATACTTCTCTGCCGCTGCATCCGCTTTCTTTTCGAGGACATCCAGGGCAGAAAAATCTTCCGCCAGCTTCTGCACAGCGGCGATCCGCTCTTCGAGCTTCGCCAGCTGTCCGCCCAGCCGCTCCTCTTCCACAGGCGCATCTTTCAGTGCCTCTGATTCTTCCTCATCTTTTGCAAGACGCACCGTGCTTTCTGCATAGCGTTCGGTCAGAGACTCAAGATGCTTGTCCAGAGCTTCCTTTTCCAACGTCGCAGCGATCGCCTTCCCGCGGAGCTCCTGGAGCTCCTGATACCGGTCCAGTTCGTTCTTCAGGATCGCAGTCTGACGGGCATACTCCCGGATCTCCGGCTCCCGGCTTTTCCATTGCGCAAGCTCTGCCTTGAGCGTCTCTGCCCGCTGGGTCTGAATCTTGAGTTGGTCCTGTACCTCCATCAACGATTCGGCGGCCCGCTGCAGTTCCCGTGCTTTCGTCAGACCGGACACACATCCGCTGTGATGCTTCTCAGCTTCTGCGTACTGCATTTGCCAGCCGCTGTACATCTTCTCGTCGGATGCGATAAGCGTACCCAGCAGCTCCAGAATTTCCTCGATGAGCAGCGCACCCTGCCGTGCCTTTTGCACCCGCAGCTCCCGGGGGTCCGATTCCGGACAGACGATACCCTCCACGTACTGGCGTATGCTATTCTTGCGCAGCTCCCTCTCTTTTTCACATTTTGCATATTCCACCTTCAGCCGATCCTGAAGCTCCCGGTAAGGGTGGGTCTTGAACAGATGGCGGAAGATCGTGATGCGCTCGTCTGTAGGGGCGAAGAGAAGCTTCAGAAACTCGCCTTGGGCGATCATAGCGATCCGGGTGAACTGATCTCTGCTGATGCCCACCAGTTCTGCAACCTTTTGGTTCACCTGCCGAGGGCCCGTCACGACGCTTCCATCGGGCAGTGTCAGCAGCGCGTCAGCCTTTTGGGCAACCATGCCCCCGCCCCGTTTGGCAGGACGCATATACTCCGGTTCGCGTCTGACCCTGTAGATTTTTTCTGCATATTTCCAAGTCAGCTCAACATAGGTAAGGGTTTCGGCATCTGCGTATTTGCTCCGCAGCATGCCCGCATCCCTGTTTTCGCCGCTGGGCTCTCCGTACAATGCATACGTGATGGCGTCGAAGATCGTGGTCTTTCCGGCTCCGGTGTCTCCGGTGACCAGATACAAGCCCCGGGTACCCAACAGATCCAGGTCGATTTTTTCTTCTCCCGCATAGGGGCCGAAGGCGGATATCGTCAGCTGCAGCGGTCTCATTGCGCCTCCTCCCAGATCTCCCTGACAAGCCTCTCTGTAAACGCTCTGGCTTCGCCGGCCAGCTCCTGATCGTTCTGCCTTTCATAAAAATCGGCAAACACCTCCAACGGATCCTTTTCTTTGATGCCCTCAGCATCCAAAAACCCAGCGCCGGACCGGGTCCGCAGATTGTCGTAATCCAGTTTCATGATATTGGGATAAATCGTCCGAAGCTTTCCGATGGCATCGGGAATATCCTCTTCGTCGGTAAGCGTGATATGGATATAGGCCTCCGTGTCCAGATCCAGATAGAAAGATCGGGCGGTCAGTTCCAGATAGCGCCCTTTATACTCGGCCATGTCTCGCAGGGGAATAAGCTCCGTTGTGCGCACGGTCGTCTGCCCCTTGGCTTCCAGCTCCACCACAGTAAGGGATTTTCTGTGGCGCACCTCGGAGAAGGAATACTTGAGCGGACTTCCGCAGTACCGGATGCTTTCCCGTTTCATGTTCTGAGGACTGTGCAGGTGGCCCAGGGCCACATAGTCAAAAGCATCGAAGAGTGAAACGTCCACGGCATCGGTACCGCCTACACTGATGTCTTCGGACTCGCAGAGCGTCGCACCGGCCACAAACTGATGGGTGATCAGCACATTCCGTGCCAGGGGATCCAAAGGAAGACTTCCTATGATCACCCGAAGCGCTTCGGAAAAGGTCTGGATCTCCTCCTGGGGGAAAAATCTGCGCACATGGGCCGGCCGCACGAAGGGCAGCATATAGAAATCCACAGGCCCATTCGCATCATCAAGCCGCACCGGTGCGACCGCACCTTCGTACACAGGGGAAAGATGCACCCCACAGGGGACCATGAGTCTGGCGCCAAAGGCCACCCGCTCCGGGGAATCGTGGTTGCCGCTGATGACGAATACGCTGCGGTCCTCTGCAGAGAGACGATACAAAAAGCGATCGAAAAGCCGCACCGCCTCTGCCGAGGGTACGGCTTTATCATAAATATCCCCCGCCAGGATCACTGCCTGAGGATGCTCCGCTTCCACTTTTTCAATGATTTGCTCCAGAATATACTCCTGGTCTTCCAAAAGGGATATTTCGTTGACGCGCTTGCCCAGATGCAGGTCGGACAGATGGATCAGCTTCATGCAGGCTTTTCCTCCTTGCGTTTTCTGGCAGTCTGATTCCGGATCGGCCGGTCCAGGTTTTTCGTGCGAAGCCGCAGCGCATTGGTCACCACGAAAATCGAACTGGCGGCCATGGCAAACCCTGCCAGCATTGGACTCAGCAGCATCCCATTGATGGGATACAGCAAGCCAGCCGCAATGGGGATCCCGACACAGTTATAGAAAAATGCCCAAAACAGATTCTGTTTGATGTTCGCCAGGGTAAGCCGACTCAGATTGACCGCCCGGATCACGTCGTACAGATCGCTTTTGATCAATACGATGTCCGCCGATTCGATGGCGATATCGCTGCCGTTTCCGATGGCGCAGCCGATGTCCGCCTGAACCAGGGCCGGCGCATCGTTGATGCCGTCTCCGACCATCAGAACGGTGTGTCCTTCCTCCTGGAATTTCTGGATGATCTGCGCTTTTTCTTCCGGCAGCACTTCGGCCAGGACCCGATCGACGCCCACCTGGCGGCCAATGTGGGCGGCTGCCGCTTGATTGTCCCCGGTCAGAAGGACGGTGATGAATCCCATTTCTTTAAAAGCGGCAATGGCTTTTATACTGGTGGGTTTGACTGTATCCGCCACGCCGATGGCACCGCATAGCGTATCGGCCAGAGAAACGTACATGACGCTCTGCCCCTTTTCTGAAAGTGCCTGGGCAAAGGACTCCACCGGTGTCAGATCGATTCCGGTTTCGGACAGGAGCTTGGCATTTCCGACCAGCAGATTGCCGCCGTACCCCAGCTTGGCCCGTATGCCTTTGCCTGTTACATTGGCGAATTCTGTCACTTCCATGGTGCTGGACAACTCTCTTTCCGCAGCCTCTTCCACGATGGCTTTCGCCAGAGGATGATCCGAGAGCGTTTCCGCCAAAGCAGCCAGGGCCAGCAGTTCGTTCTCATCGATGCCCAGTGCTTTGAGCTCCGTCACCCGGGGCTTCCCCTCCGTGACAGTACCGGTTTTGTCCAGTACTACAACATCCGTGTTGTGGGTTATTTCCAGTGCTTCTCCGCTGCGGATCAGGATGCCGTTTCCGGCGCCCAGGCCGGTGCCGACAATGATGGCAGTAGGTGTCGCCAGGCCCAGCGCACAAGGACAGGCGATGACCAGCACGGCCGTAAAGATGCGCAGAGCAAAGGACAGATCCTTGCCCAGAAGCAGCCACAGGAGGGCGGCAGCCACGGCGATCACAATGACCACGGGCACGAACACGCCGGCGATGCGATCCACGATCTTGGCAATCGGGGCTTTCTTTTCCTGGGCATCTTCCACAAAGCGGATGATCTTCGCCAGTGTGGTGTCTTCTCCGGTGCGTGCTACTTCCACATGCAGCGCGCCGTTCCCGTTGAGGCTTCCGCCGATCACCTGGCTGCCAGGTTCTTTGTCCACCGGGATGCTCTCGCCGGTGAGCATGGATTCATCCACACTGCCCGCACCTTCTGTGACAAGCCCGTCTGCCGGGAACTTGGCCCCAGGCCGCACGAGTACCACATCGCCCTTTAGCAGGGTGTCTGAAGGGACCTCGGTCAACTGACCGTCCCGGAACAGCAGGGCTGTATCCGGCGCCAGCTCCATGAGTTTTTGTATAGCGCCCTTGGTCTTTTCCTTGCTGCCGGATTCCAGGTGCTTGCCCAGCATCACAAAGGTCAATACCACCGCCGCCGACTCATAATACAGATGATGGACCTGGTGCGGATTGTCTGTGATCAGGAACGTCATCGCCAGGCTGTATAAAAAAGAACTGCTGCAGCTGATGGCTACCAGTGAATCCATATTCGGGATCCTGTGGTACAGAGACTTGAATCCACTGACAAAATACTTCCGGCCAATAAACAGCACCACGATGGTGGCCAGCAGCTGTATCATGGCGTAATTCACCGGATGGGTGTCCATGCTGATCAGATCCGGCATCGGGATCTCTCCAAACAACATGGGTCCCATGGAAATGTACAGCAGCACGGCAGACAGAAGGATGGCGGCTGCAATACCCTTAGTACTGATCTCGCCGGAAGGCGTAATAGTCACGGCTTGTTCCGATGCTTTCTTTCCGTCCCGGGAAAGCAGCTCTGCGGTGAATCCGATGCCCTTGATTTTATCGGTTATTTCTTCGGCCTTGATCTTTTTCGGATCGTAGTGGATGGTCATTTTACCGGTAGCAAGATTGACGCTGCTCTCCTGCACTCCGGGCATCCCCTTTGTGACGCGCTCCACAGATGCTGCGCAGGAAGCGCAGGACATTCCGCCGATATTATATGTTTCTTGCATCATAAAAACCTCCCGGCAGGCACTTGGGTCCTGCCGGTTTCTATTATATCATATTTTTATATGTGATTTCCTCTTCTATGTTTCCGATTGGTCGTATTGGAAGGGCAGCCTTTGCATCCGGCCGGGCAAGCACCCTGACATCCGGCCCCATAGGACATGGGCTCGTACTGCATATGCTCCCTTGGCTTGGGACGAAACAGGAAGAACAGAAGCATTCCCAGGAGGAGAAATGCCACAGCAGACCAGAATGTGAGACTGCCCCCCTGAAGCAGCAGACCGAACTGATGCACCATCAACGCAGCGGCATAGGCAAAGCCGGTCATGTATCCGATGGTAGCCAGCGTCCAGTGAACGCTGTTCATCTCTTTTTTAATGGCGCCGATCGTGGCGAAGCAAGGCGCGCACAGCAGGTTGAATATCAAAAAGCTGTAGGCTGTGAGCCCAGTGAAGTCCGCCGCAAGACGGCCCCAGATTTCTGTGCCGTCTTCCGCAACTTCGGCAAAGCCGTACAGGACGCCGAAGGTGCTCACCACGTTTTCCTTAGCGATCAATCCTGTAAACGTGGCCACGGCGGCCTGCCAGTTTCCGAACCCCAGCGGAGCAAAGAACGGCGCCACCCATCCGCCGATAGAGGACAACAGACTGGAGTTGTTGTCCGGCACCATCATCAGGCGGCCATCCACCGTTCCGAAGCTCTGCAGGAACCACAGGACCACAGAAGAGAGCAGAATGACGGTCCCTGCGCGCTTTACAAAGGACCAGGCCCTTTCTCCTGTCGTATGCATGATATTTGAAAATTTCGGCATGTGATAAGGGGGGAGTTCCATGATAAAAGGAGCCACATCCCCCGCAAAGGGACGGGTCTTTTTCAGCATCAAACCTGAAAGGACAACAGCTGCGATACCGATAAAATATGCGGAGACCGCAACCAGACCGGATCCGCCGAACAGCGCACCGGCAAACAGCGCTACGATGGGCATTTTCGCGCCACAGGGAATGAAGGATGTGGTCATGATCGTCATCCGGCGGTCCCTGTCACTTTCTATGGTGCGGGAGGCCATGATGCCGGGGACGGAACAACCCGAGCCCACAAGCATGGGAATGAAGCTTTTTCCGGAAAGACCGAATTTCCGAAACACACGATCCATAATGAATGCCACCCTGGACATATACCCAACATCCTCCAGAAGGGACAGCATCAGGAACAGCACTGTCATCTGCGGCACAAAACCCAGCACAGCGCCTACACCTCCTACGATGCCGTCCAGCAGCAATCCGCTGAAGACAGGCGAAGCGCCGATCTGTTCCAGCCAGGCCGACAAGGGTGCATAGATCCAGTCTCCGAACAACGTCTCGTTGGTGAATTCTGTAACAAATCCGCCCACCGTAGAAATGGACAAATAGTAGACCAGAAACATCACAGCAGCAAAGATCGGAAGCGCAAGGATCCGATTCGTCAGGATCCGGTCGATCCGATCTGAATCAGTCCCTCCGGCTTTGATGTTTCGAATGACGCATTTGGCGACCAGCTTTTCCACATAGTCGTAGCGCTGGCTGATGATGATGCTTTCCGAATCGTCGTCCATCTCCCTTTCGCATTCCTGGATGTGCTCTTCCAGATGCTGCTGCAACTCCTGCGGCAGGCTCATCTCCTGCAGGATCATTGCATCCCGTTCAAATATTTTAATCGCATACCAGCGCAGATATCGTTCCGGCACCTTGTCCTGGATCGACTCTTCGATATGAGCGATGGCGTGCTCCACGCTGCCGTTGAATACCGGAGGAATGTGGACCGGCTTGGTGCTGCTGACCAGATCTGAGGCGGCAGTTGCCGCTTCCAGAGAGCCTTGTCCACGAAGCGCGGAGGTTTCCATCACCCGGCAGCCCAGAGCCTCCTCCAGGCCTTTTAAATTGATCACATCACCATTCTTGCGGACGATGTCGATCATATTCAGAGCGATGATCACCGGAACGCCGATCTCGATGATCTGGGTCGTAAGATATAAATTCCTTTCGATATTGGTCGCATCTACGATATTGATCACTGCGTCCGGCTTTTCCCGAACGAGATAGTTCCTGGTGATCACTTCTTCCGGGCTGTAAGAAGACAACGAGTAAATACCGGGCAGATCCTGAATGATCACGCCCGGTCTGCCTTTCAGCTTTCCTTCTTTTTTTTCCACCGTAACGCCGGGCCAATTCCCCACGTATTGCTGCGAGCCGGTCAGGTCGTTGAACATAGTGGTTTTGCCGCTGTTCGGATTGCCGGCCAATGCGATTTTGATATTCATATCTATCGCTCCTGGGTCACTTCGATCAATGCGGCATCCGCTTTGCGTATGGAAAGCTCATATCCCCGAACGGTCACTTCGATGGGATCGCCAAGCGGCGCTACTTTTTGCACATAAATTTCTACCCCTTTTGTAACGCCCATATCCATGATGCGCCTGCGCAATGCGCCGTGTCCGTGGAGCTTTTCCACTCTGGCCCGCTCTCTGACGCGTATGTCTCTCAATGTTTTCATCCGATATCTCCTGTACCTTTATTAATAAATTTAGGTTAGCTATCTCTAACTGTAAGGAGTTTAACATCTCTAACTTACAATGTCAACAAGACTTGAAAAAATTCTACTTAAGTGCTAGGATATTTGTGACAGAGAAAGGGGAGGATCGATGAATATCATGAAATCTTCGGAAGACTATCTAGAAATGATGCTGATGTTAAAAGAAAAAAAAGGATATATCCGATCCGTGGACATCGCCGCGGAACTGGGTGTTACAAAACCCAGCGTATCCTATGCAACGAAACGACTCCGGGAAAACGGCTATATCTCTATGAATGCGGAAGGCTTGATTGAACTCACCGACTCCGGTATGGAGATCGCAAAGAAAATTTACCGGCGGCATAAAGTCATCGCGCAGTTCCTGATGAGCATCGGCGTAAAGGAAAGCATTGCCTGCGAAGATGCCTGTAAAATCGAACACGATATCAGCCCTCAAACGTTTCAGGCACTCAAAGACCACATCAAAAAAGATCTATAGAAAAACCGGCCGAAGCGTGCTTCGGCCGGTTTTGTGTTACCGCAAACTTGCGTATCAAACACCTCAGGAAGAGCCGCTGCTCTCAACGACCTCCACGCTGTATTTGACAGTTCCGTCCGCATCCTCGTAGGGCTCCAGCGTAAAGGGCCGATCGACTCCCAGATGCCCCATGAGCGTATCCGTCATGAAGCCATCCACCGTAAACTGCACGGAACCGATGTCCTGGAAATTCAACATCAGCGTTCTTACGATCTGCGAGATCAGCAATTCTTCTTCCATGGATCCGCCGGATAATCCTTCCGATGCAAGATCCACCATTGCGGATCTGCCGATCGTCGAAACCCGCACACTCAGGATCTTGTATTCCTCTTTCAGGACCGTCGTCATACCCTCCGGAGGTTCTCTCAGCGCATCCAGTACGACCATATAAGCATCGTCGCCCGAGGTGTCCAATGCACGCCCTTCTTCGACAAAGGGTTCCCCCTGGCCGGTCAGCACATACGCCTCGGTCACAAAGCTTAGCTGTATTTCGGCAGGCTCTTCCTCGGCATCTTTGCTGCAGCCTGCTGCGATCGTGGCGACCATAACAGTCAGACAAGCCACAAGAACTATGATTGCCGTTCTTTTTGTTCTCATTATTCTCTCCCCCCCTTCTTTCGTGATAAACGTTCCTTATTATACCATAAACGGCTTGTCCTTTCTTTTAGAAGTACCGAACCGCTTTTTATATTAGTTAATAAGGCTTGCGAACCGATTTGCTGTTTTGATCGCTGCTGAATCTGTTCACATTTTGCAGAGCCTTTGCTGTGCCCACGACCACGCACTCGATGGGATTATCCGCCAGGATCACATCGATCCCTGTGCGGATCCGGATCATCTTGCCCATGTTGTGCAGCAGTGCTCCGCCTCCGCTGAGCACGATGCCGCAATTTCCGATGTCTGCAGCCAGCTCCGGAGGAACGATCTTCAGAACGCCGTGAATCGCTTCGCAGATCACATCCAAAGGCTCTTGTATGGCTTCCAGCACATTGGCAGAGGTCAGCTCCACCGCTTCGGGCAGGCCTGTCACCAGATCCCTGCCCCGGCACAGCATCGTAAGCTCTTCTTCTCGCGGAGAAGCAGAACCGATGTTAATTTTGATCTGCTCCGCCGTTCTTTCTCCGATATAGAGCCGGTGCTCCTTGCGCAAGTAGCGGGCGATCGCTTCGTCGATCTTATCTCCGGCAACTTTTGTTGAAGCGCTGGCCACGATGGAGCTCATGGAAATGACTGCGATATCCGTAGTCCCGCCACCGATATCCACCACCATGGTGCCCTCGGGCTTGGAAATATCCAAGCCTGCTCCGATGGCTGCCGCAAGAGGTTCTTCGATCAAGTAAACCGCTTTTCCGCCAGCCTGTACGACTGCCTCCCGAACCGCCCGGCGTTCCACTTCGGAAACGCCGCTGGGCACGCACACCATGATCCGCGGCTTAAAGAGCCGGCCCGAACCGCACGCCTTCTTAATAAAATGCTTGATCATCCTTTCTGCGATATCGTAATCGGAAATAACGCCATCCATCAGCGGCCGGACCGCTGCAATATTGCCCGGCGTCCTGCCCAGCATTCCTTTGGCGTCTTCTCCGATGGCGAGGATCTCTCCGCTGTCGCGGTTCACTGCAACCACAGAGGCCTCGTTGAGCACGACGCCTTTGCCGTTGATATACACCAAAACCGTTGATGTGCCTAAATCGATCCCGATATCTTCTGTAAATGCCATATCACTATTTCCTTTTCATATAGAACATGCCGATCAGCTGAACGGCAAAGAACACGATCA
Source organism: Clostridiales bacterium (assembly GCA_003542355.1). GTDB lineage: Bacteria > Bacillota > Clostridia > Peptostreptococcales > Anaerovoracaceae > UBA10908. The sequence goes on from DPKU01000197.1 coordinate 12,135, forward strand.
AATATGCCAATATCGCCTTGCCGTGGGAGACATAGGCAGCATAGATCATGAACAGAGATCCCAGGATCCCCAGCGCAGGCATCATCTTGCCTCTAAAGAAATCCATATCCCGCTCTTTTTTCATAAAGATCCAGAAGATCGGAATATACATGGCATAAATCGTGATGATGGGCAGCTCCGAAGAGTCGAAGGAGAAAAATCCAAACCAGGGTGCGGTGAGATTGGCACCGTAAAAATACAGCAGCCAGACGCCTGCAAAAAACAACCCCAGCACAGAAGCGTTTGTGGGCATATTGGTCTTTGCGTCGATCTGCTTGAATGTGTCGGGCATCGGTCCCATGTTCCGAACCGATAAAGCATAAAGCCCTCGTGTACAGGCAAGCATCAGTCCATTCAGCGTGCCCAGGCAAGAGATCACGACGAAGACGAATAAGCCGGTGCCCATGAAGTTGGAGAAAATGTTCGAAAATGCGGTCTTTGCGCCCATTTCGCCGCTCTCCATGAGGATCGAATTCTCGACAGCGCCCGAAAGCCCCACATAATAGAATATATACGTGGCCATGATCAGGAACGTCCCGCGGACCAGCGCTTTGGGCAGATTTCTTTTTGCGTCTTTCAATTCCGCATTGATGCTGGTCGCAATGATCCAGCCTTCATAGGCAAAAGACGTGGCGCACACCGCTGTGAGCAGTGCGCTGAAAGTATCCATTTCCACCACGACTGTGGCAAAATTCTCCACGACCATGCCATTGGCCAGCCCGGACAACGTACCCACGATTGCCATGGCAAAGAGCGGGATCAGCTTAATGATCGTGGTGCTCACCTGGAACTTGCCGGCCAGAATGGGTGACAGCGTGTTGAGGGTATAGCTTGCGATCAAATAGAACGCCGTGATCGCCAGACACTCCGGTCCGACGATGCTCCAGTCTTTTCCGATGAGCACGCAGGTATACCTTGCGGAGACCCAAGCCAGAACGCTGACAAGAGTGGGATAATAGATCGTTGCCATAAACCAGCCCACGAAATAACCGTACTTGGGTCCCATGGTAGCCTCTGCATAGTCCACGATGCCGCTCACCTTTTCGTACTTGGTGGCCATGACGGCAAAATTATAGGCGCACACGATCATAATGACGCCGCCGATGATCCAGGCAAGGATGCCTACCGACAGATTTCCTCCTGTTGCGGTCAGGATTTTTTCCGCCTTGAAAAATACACCACTGCCGATGACGATGCCCACGACCATAGCCGTCGCAGTCGTCAGCCCGTACTTCTTTTGCAATGTCTCCATTTTGTCTCCTTCTCTCTTCTCTTATATGTATTATTTATCACAGTGCTGTGTACCAGCCAAATCCATTCTACCGACCGGAACAACCGCAGTCAAGGAAACTGCGGCCCTTCCTCAGGATGCCTCTCTGACCCGCGCTTTACGGCAATTGTAGACGATGATCGTCGTGAACACGATCACGGCACCGGCCATGGCCATGGGCGTGAATACTTCCTTATAAAAGATCGCTACCCACAAGGGGTTCAGGATCGGTTCGATTCCGGTGACCAGACTGGCTGTGATTGCTGGTGTGGTCTTCAGGCCTTTCGTTAAGAAGACATAAGCAAGTCCCAGCTGGAAAACGCCCAGGATCACCACGGCCGCCAGCGCAGGCGCAGTCGGCTCCCGGACAGCCAGCAAAAAAGGCAGCCCGATGAATACGCTGTAAATCTGCCCGATCAGAACCGAGGAAAGCGGGTCGGAGTCCTTGGAGCTGTTCATCATAAAAACACCGGCGTAGGAAAGGCCGGAAACGAGGGCCAGGGCGTTCCCCAGCATGTTGCCGGCAGAAAGACCGTCCACTACGAAGAATCCAATGCCCAGAAGCACCAGAATGCAAGCGATCACGTCGTCTTTCTTCGGTTTGACGCCAAAGATCAGAAAGCTCAGGAGAATGATGAAGATCGGTGCCGTAAACTGCAGGATGATGGTATTCCCCGCAGTGGTCAGCTTGTTGGCCAGGCTGAAAAGATTGTTGGTCCCGGCGATGCAAAGAGAGCCGATAAAAACTGTACGGTTGAAGCGGATTCGGTGTCCGATGGCTTTGATAAAGGTAAAAACGATGACCGCAGCGATCATGTTCCGGGCGGAATTGATCGCCAGTGCATGCCAGGGGATGATTTTATAGCAAAGACCGCCAATACTGAACAGCGTTGCAGCGATAAAAACATACATCGTTCCGGCTTTTCCGGTTCTGATCATGAATTACTTCTCCTGTTCCCGCAGCTCCGCTGCCATTTGCTCCAGTCGCAGGAACCGATGATTGATCCCTGATTTTTTCAAAGGCGGTTCGAACATTTCGGCCAGCTCCGCCAGCGATACCTCCGGATGCTCCAGCCGCATCTGAGCCGTTTCTAATAGTTTCGGCGGCAGCGATTCCAGTCCGCGCAGAGATCGGATCGTCCGGATATCGGCCAGCTGCCGCTGGGCCGCATTGACCGTGCGCTCAAAATTGGCGCTGTCGCAATTGCTGATCCGGTTGGTCTTGTTGCGCAGCTCCTTGGTGATGCGCACGTCCTCGAACCGGAACAACTGCCCGTGGGCGCCCAGTATATTCAAAAAATCAATGATCTGCTCGCATTCTTTAATGTAGACCACATACCGCTTTTTGCGTTCCAAATATTTGGATCGGAGACCGAAACTGTTGATCAGCTTTTTCACATCTCGCGCCAGGGGCTCGCTGCCACAGACGATCTCCATGTGATAGGCCTTTTCCGGGTCATTGATGGAACCGGCGGCCATAAAGATTCCCCGTAGCATCGCCTTTCTGCAGCAGCGGCGCTTCATCAATTCGGGATCCAGACCTTCCGCCAGTGCATTGTTTCCTTCTCGAACGACCAGGATGCCGGATTCCCGCAGGATCTGCTCTGCATTCATTTCCGGCGTGATGACCAATTCATAGAGCCGGCCCCTGGAAAGCGGGGCTGTCTCCCCGATGGACAAGGCAGTCTTTGCGCCGAAATAGGATTTGATCATGGTGATGAAGACTCTTGCCACCGCAGGGTTTTCTGTGGTGATCTTAATACTGAGTTTCCCGCCCGTAATGAGGATACTTCCCGCAAAACGTAAAAAACCCGCGATCTCCGCAAGCATGCAGCACTTTTTATCCGGTTGACTCTGCGTGAGCTCTTTTTTTACGTCTGAAGCAAACGACATTCCACCCCTCCGTGTGTTCCATGTGATTATACACCGGAACATTTCTTTACACAATCTTCATTTGACTTATGAACGCAACTACTATATATTGACGCCATGAGGTCAACATTTCTGAGTAAAGTCAACAACGTTTTGCGGGGCGCAAACTATGCCGAAGTCATGCCCCAATTTCAGGCAGTGTACAGCGTCGTTCTGGGTGGAGAAAACCTGGGAAAGATGATGGCGTGCAAACAGCACAAAAACTGTAATTGCCTGGAACACAGTATTGCCGTAGCTTATTTCAGCTTACTGATCGCAAACCGGTTTAAGATAAAGTGCAGCCGCTCGAGTTTATTGCGCGGAGCGCTTTTGCACGATTACCACCTAGGTGATTGGCGCGGGGACAACGGTTCGTCCTTTAGACACGGTTTCTCTCACGCAAAGGCAGCGCTGAAAAACGCCAATGCCGAGTTTGCTCTGGACCTCGTGGAGCAGGATGCTATTCTGCACCATATGTTTCCGATGAATCCGATCCCTCCCAAATACAAAGAAGGGGTGATCGTATGCATCGTGGACAAGGTCTGCGCTGTCTACGAATCGACCAGCGCCAGACCCTACAAAAAGCTTTTAGCCCATATCCACCAGATCGCGCCGATCCGGTAGCGGATATCGATATGAAATATAAAAGAACCCGATGTTTTTTTCGGGTTCTTTTTGAATGTTCAATGAATGTTTATTTGGTCATGCCCAGGATTTGACGCGCTTCTGTGGGATTTGCGATCTCACGGCCCAGGAGCTTGGCGATCTCAACCACTTTCGCGATCAACTCTCCGTTGTTCTTGGCCAGCACGCCCTTTTCCAGATATAAGGTGTCCTCGAAGCCGGTCCGGACGTGGCCGCCCATGGCGATGGTAGCTGCTGCGATGTTCCATGCATTCTTTCCGATCCCGGTGGCGGTCCAGGTGGAACCGGCGGGAATACTTCCGGCCATAAACACCAGATCTCTGACAGTCGCAGACATCTGCACGCCAAGCACGAAGTCGAAATGCAGGGGATGCTCCAGCAATCCCTTCTTGTCGACTTTGAGCGCGATATCGATCATGCCCTTGTCGAAGACTTCCAGTTCAGGCTTGATGCCTCTTTCCTGCATGATCTTGGCGAAATTCATGATGGTGTTGTCTGTGTTGATAAAAATGTCGTCGCCGCCGAAATTGCAGGTCCCGCAGTCCAGCGTAGCGAATTCCGGGGTGGGCACGACTTCTGTGGACTGAAGCCTTTCCAAATCTGTCATTCCCACGGCTCCGCCGGTGGACGGCTGGATGATCACATCGGGGCATTCTTTCCGAATGGCGTCGATGCATTCCTGGAAACGTCCTTTATCCTGGGTCGGAGTTCCGTCATCCCATCTTACGTGAAGATGGATCAGGGACGCGCCGGCTTCGTAGGCGGATTTTGCCTCCCGGACAATTTCTTCCACGGTGTAAGGGACGGCAGGGTTTTGCTCTTTCGTGACCTCGGCTCCGCAAATGCATGCGCTGATAATCAGTTTTTCCATTTTTACTTCCTCTCCTTATAACACTATCTTTGTTGCGTCGCTCTGGGCGCCGCATGATTGACTGAACTAAATACTATCATAAATCCCGATGCATGACCACCACATGTTTCCCCCTGCTTTCCAGGATCTCGGCGATCCGGTTGGCTACGGCGACGGATCGATGCTGGCCGCCCGTACAGCCCAAAGCCAGTACCAAATTGTACTTGCCTTCCCTGATGTAATGGGGAATCAACGTGAGGATCAGATCTGCCACACCGGCGATGAATGCCTGGGCTTCCGGAAAGCCCAGCACATATTCACGCACTTTCTTGCTCTTGCCCGTCAGATTTTTCATGCTGGCAAGATAGAAAGGATTCGGAAGAAAACGCAGATCCAGCACCCAATCCGCCTCTGCAGGCATACCGTACTTGTATCCAAAGGACTGGACCGTGACGGTAAAGCTGTTGGCTTCCTGGTCTGACAGAAGCAGCCGCTTGATCTCCTGATGGAATTCCGCCACTTTCATGTTGGAGGTATCGATCACGAAGGATGCCCGATCCCTGATCTTTTCCAGTCTCCTGCGTTCCTGTCCGATGGCTTCCAGCATATTCCCGCTGACGGCCAATGGATGCGTCCTGCGGGTTTCCTTATACCTCCGGATCAGCACCTCGTCGGAAGCTTCCATGAACATGATCTTGTACTCGATGCCTTCGGTTTCCAGATAGCCCAGACTCTCCTTTAGATCGTCGAAAAACCGTCCGCCTCGTATGTCCGCCACAAAGGCTATTTTTTCAACGCCTCCGCAGGTTTTCTTGACCAAGCCTACAAATTCACGGATCAACTGGGGCGGCATATTATCGATCGCATAGTACCCCAGATCTTCCAGGCAGCGTACCGCGTGGCTCTTTCCCGCGCCGGACAGGCCGGTCACAATGATGAATTCCATTTGTCAACTCCCGTCTTTTTTGATCAAAAGTGTTGAAACGAACCGTCCTTTGATACGATCCGAACCTCCGGCTCCAGCAGGATACCGGTCCGGGACAGCACCGTTTCCTGAACGATGCGCATCAAATCCAGAATATCCGCCGCTGTCGCCTCGCCGGTGTTGATGATGAAGCCGGCGTGAAGCGCCGAAACCTGGGCGCCGCCGCAGGACAGTCCCTTGAGTCCGGCTTCCTCGATCAGGCCGCCGGCGAAATGGCCGGCAGGACGTCGAAAAAAGCTGCCGGAACTTGGAAATTGGAGAGGCTGCCGGGTCGTCCGCTTCTGCGTGTACGCTCTGATTTTTTCCTGGATCACCGCAGGATCCCCCGGCGCCAGGAGCAGTTTTACGCCGAGGATCGTCTCCTCGTTTTCCTGAAAAATGCTCTTACGATATGCAAATCCCAACGCCTTTCCCGGTCGATCCTTCATGATGCCGGCCCGGGATATGGAACTGACGGAATGAACGATCTGAGACATCTCGCCGCCGTAGGCTCCGCCGTTCATATAGACTGCTCCGCCCACGCTCCCGGGAATGCCGCAGGCAAATTCCATGCCGGTCAGGCCCGCTTGAGAAGCGGTCCGGGCCACTGCGGTCAGCAGCGCGCCTGCCTCCACAAACACGATGTTTCCCTCGATCCGAACATGATCCAGGCCGCTGCCGATTTGTACCACGATTCCATCGAAGCCTTCGTCGTCGAAAATCAGGTTGCTTCCGTTTCCAACGATCACATAGGGGGTCTTGTGCGCTTCGATCACTTCCAGTACGCCGAACAACTCCCCTGCAGAGCCGGGGGAGACCAGCAATGCGGCGGGGCCGCCCACCTTCATCGTCGTATA
>DPKU01000161.1:0-921 GCA_003542355.1 Clostridiales bacterium
CTCCACGATGGCGGAATAGGAGTAGGTCGCCTTGCGCAGGGAGACAGCAAAACAGGGAGGCTTGGAACAGCAGATGCCGCCCCAGGCGGCGGTCATGAGGTTGGGTTTTCCATCCTGATCGTATGTCCCGACGTTGCGGTTATACCGTTTGCTTCGCCTGTTGCAGTGGCCAGATTGGTCGTAGTCTGATAGAGTGTCGTACTCGCTGTATAGATCCATATTTCGCCATGCTGAAGCAGATTGTCCGAATTGACATCGCCGGAAACATAGCTCAACAGATTGATTTTATTGTCGATCAGGCTCACATTGCTCAAAGGCTCTGTTCCGGGATTGGTGATTCTGTAGGTATAGGTCACCAGACCTCTCCCGGTGGCCAATGCCAGGGGCGAAGGGGTTTTAATAACATTGATCAGCGGCGGAACGATATCCGATACCAATACCGTTGCATAGGCGACATCCATCGCTGTCATGCCTCCGGCATCGCCCCGGGCGGTCGCTGTGTTCGTAGTGTCTTCGTCCAGCATCGCCTGGCTCGTGTAAATCCAGTTTTCACTGACCTGCAGATAACCGTCTTCATTTATGTCGCCGGAAACGTAGTTCACCACGTCGATTTTATCATCGGTGACGCGGATGTTGTTCATGGATTGATCGCCCACATTTGTTATTTCATACGTATAGGTGACCAGTCCGCTCCCTGATGTCAGCGCCAGAGGAGCCGGCACCTTCGTGATGTTGATCAAAGGCGGATGTGCCGGAGTGGAGCCGCCGCCACTGCTTGGGGGCGGTGTCGGCAGGCAGATGCCGTTTGTGATGATGTTGGTGTCAAGGGTGACAGCACCGTTCCGTGCCAGAAGTTGCCCCTGTACGTAAGCACCAGTCGTAGCTGTGATGGATGTCAGCGCAAAGATATGTCCCCTAAAA
>DPKU01000161.1:999-3437 GCA_003542355.1 Clostridiales bacterium
GCATCCAGCGTCAGCGTTCCGGTGATATGGAAGGTTCCGTCAGCCGAATCATAGACGCCGGGAGTCAGCGTTCTGCCACCCAGTTCGCTTGGGATGGTAACGGCAGTGGTCCTTCCCGCAGCGTCGTCATAGGCAAGGATCAGATCATTTTTTGCCTGAAGCGCAACTGCGTCAGTCAGGTACGCCGTCCCCGTCATTGTTACAGTTCCACCTCCGGTATATGCTGTGGCAAGACCTGGGTGAAGCCCGATATCTCCGCCGGCATCGCCATTGATGGTGGTGGGCCCGGTGTTTGTGATCGCAGAGCCTGCCAAAACAGCAAAATTAGAAGTTGATCTCAGGTTCACGGTGGGTTCGGCAGCGAAGACCGTCGTCGGGACGCTCATCAGAAGCACGAGCGCCAAAGTCAGCAGCACGGCCGTGATCCTTTTGTGTTTTATTGTTCTCATAGTATTTCATCTCTTTTCTACTGTATTTGCTCTATGATTTCTTATCATTTAGCTTTTTTGAAATATGGGATGCACTCTTATGTATGTCCTTCTTAACGTCTTTGAAGCCATCTTTTACTTCTTCTGCAATCCCTCTGGCTTTTCTGCGGGCCTTCTTGACCGCTTCATCAGCTTCCTCGGCAGCTTCTTCGGCAGCCTCGACCGTTTTGATTTGAGCTTCTTTGACCGCTTCCGCGATTTCTTCTTTCTTCTCTTCTGTATTAGGATCAAGAACAATTGCGGCAACAGCTCCTACGGCGGCCAATGTGCCGATCGCCATCAGCCCCTTGCGTACTGCTTTCTTTTTATCGCTGGCTTTCTTTCTTTCGGCCATATCTATTGCTTTTTTCTTCATCATCGAAGTCCCTCACATTCTTTACACAGACCAATTGGTTATACTTATTTGTATCACCTCTTAGTCTTACCATGATGATACAGTTATATTTTGTGTTTGTCAATCTTTTTATTCCAACGCGGCGACTTCAGTCCGGTATCCCTTTAACGATGCAAATGCTATAATGTACTTAATCCAATGTGTATGCCGCTATAAGCAGGAGGTCGATCATGGAAAAAACATTCCCCTTTGTCGAAGTAGTCGGAACCGAATACGAGACCGGTGTTCAAATCGGCAAACTATTTCAAGCTGAACTATGCACGGGAGCAAAAAAAGCTTCGTCCCGTCTGCAGGAAGCAGAGATCCGAAAGGATTTTGAAGCTGTCCGGCACAGGCTGGAATCAGAATACCCCGACTACCTTCAGCACGCCTACGGACGGGCGGACGGCGCCGGAGCCGATCGGGATTCCTATCTGCTGTTTCTCTGTTACGAGATTTGGGAAGACCGGGGCAAAGAGGCCTGCTCGGATATCATCGTGGCCGATCACGGACGTGTGATCATGGGCCACAACGAGGACGGCCCTTATTCTTCGGAGAATTCAGCTCTGGTCAAATGCGTTTCCGGCGACGGCTGGTATTATGACTTTTCTTCACCTGATGCTCTGGCCGGCGGTTCCTTCGGATTCACCTCCGCCGGGCTGGTGTTCACAATGAATTATATGTACCTGGAACAGTTGAAAAGAGATCGGGTCCCGGTCTGGTTTTTTCTGCGCAGCCTGGTCGAATGCCGGAACATCGAAGAAATACAGGAACGATTGTCCCGTATGGATATCGCCTCGGGGTTTCACTGGAACCTGTGCGTCGGAGGAAAAGCCTACGAGATCGAAGCGAAATACGACCGCGCAGAGATCAGCGAAGTGAATGGTATCTTCGTCCATACCAATCACTACCTGAATCCTTCCCTGGATGAAGGGTACTCGGATCCGGAATCCAATACGCTCTTCCGGTATGGGAAGATCAAAGAACTGATCCGCAAAAAAGGAAACTTCCTCCGAAGGGCGGAGGAAGTCGAAAGCATACTGAAATATCAGGGAAGCTCTTATTTCAACAGCATATTTGAAACGCCCGAAATGGGTTTGGGTATCACGGCCTGTACCGTCTTGTACGACAGTGCCACAAGCCAACTCCACTACGCAAACCACATGCTTGGGCAGTCTCACCTGTTTTCCGTCAAAGAGCAGTAGCTATTCCGGACCGGTTTGCCCTTCTGTGTGACGGAACACTTCAAACCGTTGCATCCGGTAGGGTTGATCTGCAGCGATCCCCGCCTTCCGCAGTGCGATCCGCAACTGATCCTCCACGGTGTCGACCCCTTCCAGATCCGGGAGCAACAGACCTCTTCTCCCGCCGAAGGAGACGATCACGCCGTATCGGCGGGGATCCAGTTCCGATTCGGAAGTGACTGGTTCGGGCACACTCAGGACATCGACGCTGTAGGTCAGAAGCGGCAGTTCTTTTTCCCGCACCGGCAGGAAACGCGGGTCTTCCGTTCCGGCGCTCACGGCATTGTGGAGGATCTCCTCGGCCAGGCTTTCCCGGACCGGCTGGATGGTACC
>DPKU01000012.1 GCA_003542355.1 Clostridiales bacterium
ATCTTTACCCTTGTGCCGAATTTCTCGATGTCCGGATTTGCCATCGTCTACGCTGCGATGCTCCCGATCACGGCGATGGCATACGATGAACGCAGCAAGTGGTCACAATTGGCTGCTATGATGCCTTACTCTCCAACGGAACTGGCTGTGAGCAAATACGTCCTGGGATACGCAATGGTCACTGCTGCGTTCGCACTGACGCTCATTGCGCAAGTCGCAATCAGCTTTGCGAAGGGGCAGCCCATCAGTGGCATGGATCTGTTCATATTCTTTATCACTGCCAACGTGGCCTTGCTGATCCAGGCCGTCAATTTGCCGCTGATGTTCCGCTTCGGCGTCGAAAAAGGGCGTATGCTTCTCCTCGTGGTCATCGCTGTGACCGTCATGGTGGGCATGGGCGCCGGCACTTTTATGCTTACAATGTTGGGAGATGCACCCTCCGGACTGCTTCGATGGGCCGCTTTGGCCGGGAGCGTGACGGTCATCCTGAACATTCTTTCGATCAGGATCGCTGTACGTATGTATGAAAAGCGAGAAAACTGATGGGATGGCAGGTTTACATCTTACAATGCGGGGATGGAACACTTTACACAGGTGTAACCGATGATATGGATAAGAGATTGGAGGCGCACCGGCAGGGGCGGGGTGCCAGGTATACCCGCGGGCGGGGACCTCTGACAGTGGTTTATCAGGAAGCCTGCTGCGACCGGTCGGCCGCTCAGATGCGGGAAGCTGCAATCAAAAAGCTGCCCCGTGCACAGAAAATTTGTCTGATCGAGAGATCCTCCGTGAAAGGATCCTGAATTCCGCTTCACTTCCTTTACATTTTCCTCCCGGGGTAGTAAAATAATCAATGATGTTATCGCCCCGGGATTTTTGCTTTTTTGCGGGAAATCCTTCAATAACCGGAGCTGGATCATGAAAAAAAATGTTACGGTGCAATACCACAAGGTCAAAGAAATTACTACGCTGCGACAGATGCTCAACGAGAGTTGCATGGAATTTTCCGAAAGACCTGCATTTCTGGTGAAGGCAGAAAAGGGGGGCGAGTATCTGGAGATCCCGTATTCTCAAGTAAAGCGGGACGTGGATGCTCTTGGGACACGTTTGATGTCCTTGGGATTGACAGGGGAAAAGATCGCTGTGATCGGCGAAAATTGCTATCAGTGGATCACAGCTTATTATGCGGTGGCCAACGGGACCGGGATCGTGGTGCCGCTGGACAAGGAACTATCAAAAGAAGAAATACACAACTTTTTGAGAATTGCCGAGTGCAAAGCGATTTTTTTTACGGACACGTATGAGCATTATCTGGAGGACTTTGATATTCCTTTCAAGTTTTCCATGAAAATGTACGGAGACCCGACTCGCTGCACAGCGCCCGGTCAGAGCGAAGAAAAGCGGGAGGGAACGATCTCTTGGGATAAGCTGGTAGCCGAGGGCGATGCGCTGGTGCGCAATGGAGATCACCGGTTTGCCGAGGCGACCCTGGATGCGGATGAATTGCGCTTTCTGCTGTTTACTTCCGGCACGACCGATTCTGCCAAGGGCGTGATGCTTTCCCATCNNNATCCTGCCGATCCACCACACCTTCGAAAGCACGATGGGGATGTCCCTGGTGCTGTACCGGGGCGGATCGATCGCATTTTACGAAGGCCTTAAATACGTTGCAAAAAATCTGGCGGAAGCCGGAGCCACGATTCTGATCGGTGTGCCACTGATTTTCGAATCCATGTATGCGAAGATCTGGAAACAGGCCGAAAAGACAGGGAAGAAGAAAGCACTGGAATCCGGCATCAAAATCAATCGGAAGCTTCGCTCCCTGGGCATCGACATGAGCCGTAAAATATTTAAAACGATCTACGATAGCTTCGGCGGAAAACTGCGCATGATCATTACGGGCGCTGCCGGGATCGATCCTGTCGTCAGCCGTGGATACCAGGATATGGGCTTTACCGTGCTGCAGGGTTATGGCCTTACAGAAACTGCGCCGCTGGTATCCGGATCGCCGGATTTCGGGAACACCTATAAAAAAGCCGGTTCTTCCGGTCTTTGTGTGGCTTCCGGAGAGATCCGCATCGACGACCCCGACGAGGATGATATCGGAGAGATCCTGTTCCAGGGTCCCAATCTGATGCTTGGTTACTATCAACGGCCGGACCTGACTGCAGAATGCATTGTGGACGGGTGGTTCCATACCGGGGATCTGGGTTTCATCGATCCGGAAGGGTGGCTCTACATCACGGGAAGAAAAAAGAACGTGATCGTAACGAAGACCGGGAAGAATATCTATCCGGAAGAAGTTGAACTCTACATCAACCGCAGCAAGTATATTCAGGAAAGCCTTGTGCATGGCGTAGAGCGAGAAGACGATACCGTCGTATCGGTGCAGATCATACCGGCCTACGATATCATCTACGAAGAATTCGGCAACGACCTGAGCGAGGACGATATCAAAGCGCTCATCAAGAACACCATTGCTGATATCAATGAAAAGCTGCCGATTTATAAAAGGGTCAGAGATTTTTCGATCCGGGCCAACGATTTTGTCCGGACGACGACCCATAAGATCAAAAGACATAAAAACATCTGATTTGCAAGGGGTATGGGGAGAGTATTGGTCTGAAATATGTCGTGGGAATCAAAACTGGCACAAGCCGCTTCGGCGTACGATTCAATTCTTGTGGGGATGGATATCGGATCTACGACAGCGAAGATCGTAGTCGTTGATCAAGGAAAGATCGTCTGGCAGAAATACGAAAGACACTTTTCACAGGTTCGAAAAAAAGCAGTAGAACTGGTAACTGAAGCGGCGCCCTTCTTAGAAGGGCGGCGCTTTTGTGCTGCCGTATCCGGATCGGCAGGATTGGGCCTGGCCAAAGCAGCAGATCTGCCCTTTATCCAAGAGGTCTTTGCAACGGGAGAAGTCGTGGAGGCGCTGGAACCCGAAACCGATGCGGTGATCGAACTGGGTGGAGAAGATGCAAAAGTGATCTTTTTCCGGGGAGGGATGGATGANNCGGATGAACGGTACCTGTGCCGGCGGCACCGGCGCATTCATCGACCAGATGGCCACACTGCTTTCCTTGTCGATCCAGGACCTGGATCTTTTGAGTCTGCGATATGAACGCCTGTACCCCATCGCTTCGCGATGTGGCGTGTTCGCAAAATCCGACATCCAGCCTTTGCTCAATCAAGGTGCCAGAAAAGAAGATCTGGCCGCCAGCATATATCAGGCAGTTGTGGACCAGACCATTGCAGGGCTGGCGCAGGTCCGCAGAATCGCAGGACAGGTGATGTATCTGGGCGGGCCGCTCCACTATTGCCAGGGCTTGAGAAATCGATTCAAGGAGACGTTGGAACTGACCGACGAGGCTGCCATATTCCCCGAATACGGTCGATTTGCCGTAGCTTTGGGCGCAGCGCTCTATGCGGGAAAACAGGGACGTTTCACGGACTATGATCAGTGGATCCGTCAACTGGTGAGCGCCACTTCGGAGCAATACGACAAAGTTCGTCACGCACCGCTTTTCGAAAGCGAAACTGAGTACAAAGAATTTCTCGATCGGCATAACCGTGCGGAGGTTCCCGTGCTTTCCCTGGAAGCGTATCACGGGCCGGCATATTTGGGGATCGATTGCGGCAGCACAACGACCAAGCTGGTTTTGATTACGCCGGAAGGGGCGATCCTTCACTCCTATTACAACAGCAACCAAGGTGATCCCATACAGGTGGTCAAACAGCAAATGGACCGCATTTATGCATTGATCGGCTCTGAGATCACCATTGCAGGCAGTGCGGTGACCGGATACGGGGAGGAACTGATCCAGCGGGCATTTCATCTGGATGGGGGGATCGTCGAGACGATGGCGCATTACCGGGCCGCCAAATTTTTTAGCCCGGAAGTCGATTATATTCTGGATATCGGCGGGCAGGATATGAAATGTTTATCGGTCAAAAATAATTCGATCGACTCCATCATCCTGAATGAAGCTTGTTCCTCCGGCTGCGGTTCTTTTATAGAAACCTTCGCCACAGCGTTGGGATACTCTGTGGAAAAATTTGCCCAGCTGGGTTTGTTCTCCAAAGCGCCGGTGGACCTTGGTTCCCGTTGTACCGTGTTTATGAATTCATCGGTCAAGCAGGCACAAAAGGATGGCGCCGGAGTGGACGACATCTCCGCAGGGCTGTCTGAAAGCATCGTGAAGAATGCTCTGTATAAGGTGTTGCGTGTCCATTCTGCCGAGGAACTGGGGCATAACATCGTGGTTCAGGGCGGGACATTTCTGAACGATGCCGTACTGAGAGCGTTTGAGCGGGAACTGAAAGGGCAGGTGATCCGGCCAAAGATCGCAGGCCTGATGGGCGCTTTTGGCGCTGCGCTGTACGCAGTGGCTGTTGGCACCGGCGCATCTGACATTCTGGATCGAAGCGCGCTTGCCGCTTTTACACATGCGGCCAGGACGGTCACGTGCAAAGGTTGCACGAACCGTTGCGCGCTCACCATCAATACGTTTTCCGGCAACGAACGGCATATTTCCGGGCACAAGTGTGAGAAGGGTTTGGCCCTGGCTCTCGGCGATGAGATCCCCCAGGAAAAGAAGGATCTGATTCCGAATCTGTACCGGTTTAAAAGAGAGTACCTTCGGGACCTCGCCGGAAAGAGTCTGAAGGATGCCCCACGTACGATCGGCCTCCCTATGTCCATGGGCATGTTTGAGCTTGCGCCACTCTGGCATACCGTTTTTACGGAATTGGGCTTCCGAGTCGTCTACAGCGGCTTTTCTGACAAAAAACTCTATGCAAAAGGGCAGTATACCATCCCTTCCGATACGGCTTGCTATCCGGCTAAACTGATGCATGGGCATATCCAGCAGCTGTTGTCACAAAAGGTGGATGCGATCTTCTATCCCTGCCTCACATATAATATGAAGGATCATGATCTGTCAGACAATTATTACAATTGTCCGGTCGTGGCATACTATTCGGAAGTGCTGCGCGGTAACATGGATGCGCTTCAGGAAACCCGGTTTTTGTATCCGTATTTGTGCATCAACGATCGAAAGCAGCTTTCAAAAGGGCTTTACAAGGCGTTGAATACACACTTTGACGATATTCCCAAAGCCGCTGTGGATCGGGCTGTCCGCCGTGGAATGGAGGCATATCAAGCGTGGATGAAGCATATACAGCTGCAAGGTGAACGTGCTTTGATCATGGCCCGGGAACAGGGAAAGCGCATCATCGTGCTGGCCGGACGGCCATACCATGTGGATCCGGGCATCTGTCAGGGGATCGATCAATTGATCGAGTCTCTGGGCTTTGTAGTCGTGACGGAAGACTGCGTGAGTGCAAAGGTGACGCCCGCCAGTGTCCGGGTACTCAATCAATGGGTTTATCATGCGCGCCTTTTCAATGCGGCGCATTATGTGGCTGTCCACGATGATTGCGAGCTGGTCCAGCTGGTTTCCTTTGGCTGCGGACTGGATGCCATCACTACCGATGAAGTACGCAGTATATTGGAAGGTGCGGGAAAACTGTACACGCAGATCAAAATCGATGAAATCAGCAATTTGGGAGCGGCCAGGATCAGACTTCGCAGTCTGCTGGGCGCTTTGGAGGAACGAAGTGCCGCAAAAGACAGATAGAGTCGTTTTTACAAAAAAAATGCACCGGGAATACACGATACTCGTTCCCACGATGCTGCCCATGCACTTTCGGTTGATGGCAGCCGTCTTTCGGAAAAGGGGATTTAAAATGGAATTCCTGGAAGATGACGGCCGTAATATGGGCGATGTTGGCGTGCGCTATGTACACAATGATATGTGCTATCCTGCGATCATTGTGATTGGGCAACTTCTGGATGCGCTGCTCAGCGGCCGCTATGACAACGATAAAGTGGCACTGCTCATCATGCAGACCGGAGGCGGCTGCCGGGCTTCCAATTATCTGTCTTTGCTGCGCAAAGGTCTGGAGCGGGCAGGGTACCCGCAGGTTCCTGTGGTTTCCTTGAATGTAGCGGGCCTGGAGCGAAACCCGGGTTTTAAAATATCGGCTGCTATGTACAGAGAATTGACTACGTGCGTCCTCTACGGGGATCTGCTGATGCTTTTGCGAAATCAGTGCCGCGCCAGAGAAGTCCATCAAGGCGAGACAGATGCCCTTACAAATCAATGGATGGATACCCTGGCAAATCAAGTGCACGGAAGGGTGGTTACCAATAGTACATTCCGGGAAACCATGAAGAAGATCGTTGCATCATATGCTGCGATCGCCCGACGTCAGGCTCCGGTGGTCCGGGTAGGGATCGTCGGTGAGATTTATGTAAAATACTCTCCACTGGGGAACAACAATCTGGAAGAATTTCTTTACCAGGAAGGGGCAGAGGTCGTCGTTCCCGGTCTGCTGGATTTCTGCTTGTATTGTGTTTACAACAACGTATTGGACCACCAGCTCTACGATATGCGCAAGCGGAGCGTGGTCATGTGGCGTTGGGTCACAAGGTATCTCAGCCGCAAGAAAAATGACATGATCCGAATCATCAAAGAAGACGGAAGCTTCCAGCCGCCTTCTTCCTTTGAACAGATCGCTTCTTTGCCTCAGCGCGAAGATTGTGTTGGGATCGGAATGAAAATGGGGGAGGGATGGCTGCTGACAGCTGAAATGCTGGAGCTCTGCGAAATGGGCGTCAAGAACATCGTCTGCACGCAGCCCTTTGGGTGCCTTCCGAATCATATCGTTGGAAAGGGCATGATGCGGCCGGTGAAAGATCGGTATCAGGATGTAAACATTGTGGCCATCGATTACGATCCAGGCGCATCAAAGATCAATCAGGAGAACCGATTGAAGCTGATGCTGGCCAATGCACGAAAGAATATCGGATTATAAAAATAAGCAGCCCCAGTTGAAGTGGGCTGCTTATTACTTTGGTTCTGCTATTTCAGCAATGCTTTCATAATAGACTGGAAGGATCCGAACACGTCCGTCAGCTGGTCCAACTCTACGTACTCGTCTACCACGTGGGCGAGGCTTTCGTTGGACGGGCCCATTCCCATGGTTGGGATCCCCGCTTCTCCTGCATAGTGGCTGGCATTTGTGCAGAAGTTGTACTTGGTGATCTGGGGGGTAAAGCCATCTGCTTTCAATTGGCCGTAGACTGCCTGGACAAAATCGTCATCCTGATCGAACAGCCAGCCCGGGAAGAATCGTTCTCCCTGGATCTTTTCACCTGTATAGCAGGTTTCTTCGCCCACCGCGTAGGATACGGCGGCGCGAAGCTCCGGATCATCTTTTTCCATCTGCAACAGGAGTGCCTGTATCGGCGCCAGAACGCTCTCTTTGGTTTCGCCTACCAATAGACGGCGGTCGTAGGTGCAGCGGCAGTACTCGGGAACGACAGATGCGCCGGGATACGGCGAAGATTTGATGTCCGTCAGTTCCAGGATCCCTTTGCCCAATACAGGATGTTCCGTGGGGATCAGTGTTTTGATTGCTTTGATCACATCGGCCATCTTGTAGACTGCATTGAGGCCTTTCT
>DPKU01000113.1 GCA_003542355.1 Clostridiales bacterium
AGGCCAGGCAGCAAGCGCCTCAAGGGCGGCGGCATCATTGCCCGGGCCCAGTTTGATAATATGTCCGCCAGTGAGATTGTCATGCCGGTAGAGCTCCGCAAACCAGGAAGATCGTTCCAGTACCCGATAACGCGTGACGGAAGGATAGCCTTGATCCATCACTTTTCGCCGGGCTGCATGGTCCGGATCCTTGTCGATGGGCAGATCGATGATCCCTTCTTCTTGCTCCGGCTGGCCGTGGATGATCGCCCGGTAGCATTTTCGCACCTGCTTCCGGTCCATCTGATCGGAGATATGCTTCTGACAATGGGCATTTTTTGCGATCAGGATCAACCCGGAGGTGTCCCGGTCCAAACGGTTGACAAAGCGAACTTTATAATTCTTTCCGCTTTGCTGCATAAAAAAAGCCAGCGCGTTGGCCAAGGTGCCTGTCTGGTAGTTCTTCGTGGGATGAACGACCAGGCCGGGCTGCTTGTTGACCACAAGCAGGTCGTCGTCTTCGTAGACGACGTCCAGGGAGATGTCCTCAGGTTCGAAGTAGCTGCTTTCCCTGGGAAAACGTACGCTGAGCACATCTCCCGCCCGGCCTTTCTGTCGCAGCCGGACCGGCTGATCGTTCACAAAAACACCGCCCTCTATCTTCAGTTTGCGGATCAGGCGCGAAGAGAAGTGAAAGCGGCGCTGAAGCAGTTCTTTAATATAAAGTTCTTCATCCTCTTGAACGAGGGTATAGATTTGATGGCTCATTCTTTATAAAAATTTCGTTTTGACTTTTGTCCAGAAGTCGTAGTGCTGCAGCCGGACCAACCGGACCTCTTTGGGCGCCAGATCGATGACCATCCGCTCCACTCCGGTGTATGTGCGTTCCATGCCGTCCACGATCACCAGCGCATCCCGGTCATATTCAAATTCCGGAACGATACGGACATCTAGATCAGGAGGAAGCACGATGCTGGACGTGAAGCAGCGAAATGCCGTTGTGTTCATCGGTGCGATGGGGGTGATCTGAAGCAGATTCAATCGCGGATCCACGATGCTGCCCCCTAGGGAATAGTTGTATGCGGTGCTGCCGGCAGAGGAAGCGATCAGCAGGCCGTCCCCGCTGAACTTTTCCACAAAGCTTCCGCCGATACACAGATTCAGGTGCGTGATCCGGGAAACACTTCCCTTGATCACAATGTCGTTCAGTCCCATGTGCCGGATCGGCTCAGGTCCGCCACAATCCAGGCTCACACGGACAAGACGATGCTTTTGGACGCTGTAGCTGCCGCCCCGGCAAATATCCAGAAGCCGTTCCGGCTCGTCGTGCTGAAGCTCCTGGAAAAATCCCAGATGTCCGGTGTTGATCCCTACGACAGGGATGTCCGGGAATCCAAAGGCATGAAGTCCCCGGAGCAGCGTACCATCGCCGCCTACGCATACCAAAAGTTCAACGCTGTGGTCGAAGATGTCCGGGATCCGGATCCCATGTTCCCGAAGCATCGATCGAAGCGAATCTCCGACCCTGCAGGACAGCTCTTCGTCATTACTGTATATATAGACCACCTGAAGGGGTTTTCCGATACTGTTGCTTTGGTCCATGCCAAACGCCTCCTATATCAATTCTTCCAACTCCGCCAGCAGCCACCGGAAGGTGGCAAGGGCATCGCGGACAGGTTTGGGCCGGCTCATATCCACACCGGCCATTTTCAGCAGCTCGATCGGATAATCGCTTTCGCCGGAACGCAGGAACTTCACGTAGTTTTCTGCCGCCTGTGCTCCCTGCTCCAATATGGCAGCGGAGATCGCCGTGGCTGCGGAATAGCCGGTGGCATATTTGTACACATAGAACGCATTGTAAAAGTGAGGGATCCTGGACCATTCCATGGCGATCTGATCATCCTGCTCCATGACCGGCCCGTGGTAGGTCCGGTTGAGCGCTGCATAGGTGTCCGAAAGCCATCCGGCGGTGAGCACCTCCCCGGCCTCCACAGCAGCGTGAGTGGCCCGCTCAAATTCTGCAAACATCGTCTGACGGAACAGCGTGGTCCGGAATTCTTCCAAATACAGATTCAAAAGATATGCTTTTTCCTCTTTCGAGCCTGCTTCACCGAGAAGCTGCCGCATCAGCAGTGCTTCGTTCACCGTGGAAGCCACTTCGGCAGTAAAAATGGAATGAGAGCTGTAGACATAGGGCTGTGCGCTTCTCGTGAAATAGGCGTGCATGGAGTGCCCCGCTTCGTGGATCAGCGTAAATACATCCTCCAGCCGGCCGTCGTAGTTGAGCAGCATGTACGGCAGACTGTCGTAGCTGCCAAAAGAGTAGGCGCCGCTGGTTTTTCCTTCGCTTTCGAACACATCCGCCCATCGTTCTGTAAATGCCTTATCCAGGATCCGGCCATATTCGGCGCCCAGGGGCAGAAGTGCCCGCTTCACCATTTTCTGGGCTTCCTCGTAGGAAATGTATTTCTCTGGCCGACTGACAAGGGGTACATACAGGTCATACATTCGAAGCGATGAAACGCCGAGCGCTTTTTTTCTCAGTTCCATATAGCGATGCAGCGCAGGCAAGGCCTGATGCACCTCCGCAATGAGATTGTCATACACTTTGAGCGGCACTTTATCTCCGAACAGCGCCGCCTCTATGGACGAAGGATGCTTTCGGATTCGTGAAAAGATCACATCCTGCTTCGTGTTGTAACTATAGAGGGTCGCAAGAGTGTTTTTCTGTTTCTCATAGGCCTGGTACATGCGTCGATAGGCCTTTTGCCGCAGGCTTCGGTCCGGACTCTGCATCAGGCGGATGTACGTCCCGTGGGTCACTTCCACCGGGCGGCCATCCTCGCCTTTGACCGTTCCGAAACGGATATCCGCATTGTTCAGCATCGTAAAGGTATCGTTGGTCGCGCCGGACAGTTCGCTGATGCCCGCAAGAAGCTTCTCCTCTTTTCTTGACAGAACATGTGCCCTGCCACGAAGAAGTTCATCGATCAGATGTGCATAGACCTGAAGCCCAGGCTCCTCTTCCATGAATAACTGAAGCGTCTCCCTGGAGATCCTGGCAAATTCCGGCGCAAAAAAACTGGTGGCCTCCGAGATCCCAGCCAGCATAGACTGAGATTGATCGCACAGCGCCTGAAATTCAGGGATCCGGTTATCCTCATCCCGCTTCATCCGCGCATAGACATAGGCTCGCTCAGCCTTCTGCCAGAGTTCATCCCGCTGCTGCAGGGCTTCGGCCAGCGTCTGTGCGCTCTCCTCCAATCTTCCGCTGTAAATCCCATAGGAATCCGCCAGTTCCCGGGCTTTTGCCATATCGTCCCGACAAGCCTGGGCGTTGGGATACATGGCTTCGATATCCCACTGATACCGCTTGTCGATCTCTTTTCTGTCTTTCACCTTCAATGGATCTGCTCGCTTTCTGTTAAAATATGATATATTATTATACCATAGATATTGCTTTGTGAAAGGAAAGGATCATTCGCGTGGACAACAGACCCTTGGGCGTATTTGATTCGGGATTGGGCGGTTTGACCTGTATTGAACCCCTGCTTCAGGCCCTTCCCAACGAACGCATTCTGTACTTCGGGGATACGGCCCGAACTCCTTACGGTTCCAAAAGCCCTGAGACCATCCAGGCTTTTTCGCTTCAGATCGCCGACCATCTGGTCGCCCAGGGCGCCAAGGTGCTGGTGATCGCCTGCAATACGATCTCCTCCACAGCGATCCCGGTGTTGCGCGAACGGTACCGTGACATTCCCATCATCGGCATCATCCAGCCTGCGGCCTCTGAGATTGCCCGCTGCTGCAGCGCAAATCACTCCATCGGCATCATCGGCACAAAGGTAACCATTCAAAGCCGGGCTTACGAGGAAGCGATCACAGAAAAAAATCCGGACTTAAAGATTCATGCCAAAGCATGCCCGGCATTCGTTCCATTGATCGAAGAAGGGATCATCGAAAACGAGATCATGGATCTGACCGTCCACCACTATCTGGATGATTTTATCCGTTATCACGAGATCGACACGCTGGCCCTGGGCTGCACCCATTATCCGCTGATCCTGGAAAACCTGATAAAAGCCTATCCTCAGCTGCAGATCATCGATCCGTCCCGAACTCTGGCCGAAGCTGTGAAAGAGACGCTGGAGCAGCGTGACATGCTGGCAGAAGAACCAGGCGGGCCCAATGTGTTCGGCGCCAGCGATCTTTCGGAAAATTTTGTGAATCTGATCCATCGCATTATCAAAAACCGTGATTTCAAAATTACCCTGCGCAAATTTTAGGAGCTTGAAATGACTCTCAAAGAACTGATGAACGAACTGGAGATGGATGAGCTGTCTCCTCTGAAATATTTTGAACAGCTGGCCACCCTGCTGGAATACGACGAATCCATCCCTTTCGATATTTTTTACAGTGTCCTGTCCAAAACCAGCTCAGAGGAACTGGGCGAATGGTTAGAGTTGTATTTCGAAGAGCTCACCGACTACATCCCGGACTCGGACCAGGATTTTTTTACGCTGCTGGAAAGCATCCGGCAGAGAATGACGCTCCTGCTGCAATCCACGGAATCCGCCGAAGCCCGGTTGCGGCTGATGGAAGAGCTCCATCGCTTCAAGCACTGGTACACTAAGCCCGGCACCGCCAAGGCGGATCAGATATCCTGTTCTGTCCTGGACGCATTGACACTCTATCGATCCCAGCGATTGGGAGAACCGGAGCACACGTATCATTTCGAAGCATGTTTGGATTACCCGCTGGAGGAATTGTCCCTGCATCTGGGAACGTTTGAGCCCATCGAGCTGTATGGGGATCCTGAGGCAGATCCGCAGGCGTAAAAAAGCCGGTCCCAAAGGACCGGCCGCGATTTGCTTATAAATACTTCTGTACCAGTTCTACGTCGGATTCCACCGTCACGTATTCTGTCCCCCGCTTCTGATAGTTTTCCCGGCCTTTTCCGGTCATTACAATCACGGTTTCCGGGGGCGCGTTCCGAATCGCAGTCCGGATGGCTTCCTCCCGATCCGGGATCACCCGGGCCGGACAGCCATAGTGGTCCAGATTGCTTTTCAGAAGATCGGAGATCACCATCAGGTCTTCTTCTCCCGCATCCTCTTCGGTGATC
>DPKU01000061.1 GCA_003542355.1 Clostridiales bacterium
TCCGGCTTCCGGTTCCAAGTATCGGTGAGTTTCTGCCCTTCTTCCTGGAGCAGGTCTTTTTTTAGGTCATACAGTTCTTTGCGGGCCGCACCGTTTTTGCTTTCCTGAATGTTGATCCGTTCCATCAACTGGTCGACTTCGGTGGAATATCGGGCGCACAAGGTATCAGTGATCTTCTGCCGCAGAGCAGCATCCCGGTAAGCCGGCAGTCCTGCGGTGAGGGTTATTCGGGTCATGCCCTTATAATTTTCGGTCTTCAGCAGCTTGATCAAGCCGATGCCGCCTGTCCGGGGCACATGCGTCCCACAGCAGGCGCAGCAGTCATAGGGCTGATCTTCGTTTCCGATCCGCACGACGGTGATATCTTCGTCCAGATCCAGGGGCTTCCGGAGCGGATGCGCTGCAGCCTCGTCCCGGGTCGTGCAAAAATGGGTAACGACCTGAGTGTTTTTCCACACGGCGCTGTTCGCCGCAAGTTCCAGCTGTTCCATCATCTCGTCTGTGAACTCGGTGCACCGGCAGTCCGGCGACAGCAGGATATCGATGGTGGCGTAATCCTTTCCCATGTGAAAGCCTTTGTTGACGCCGCCGTACATGCTCCAGATCAGTCCGGAGATCAGATGCTCAGCGCTGTGGATCTGCATATGCGTGAGTCTTCGATCCCACTCCAGCACACAGCGGACCTGCTCATCCACGGTCAGGGAATCGACGTTCGAGTTCCAGGTCAGGCGATGATAGACAATGCCAGTGTCTTTTTTTTCGAAAACATCGATGACCGGTATATCGTTCATCGTGCCGAGATCGCAAGGTTGACCTCCCCCTTCGGGATAGAAGATGGTTTCCTCCAATTCCACCAGGATCGTTTCGGGCACGTGGCGCAGCCCCAGGGTGCGGCATTGATCTTCTGTATCGATGATGCCTTTCACCGTCAGGCAGTCTTCTTTCCGGCAGACGTCCGTCTGATATTTTTTGAGCGTGGCCATTTTTCCTTCTTTCCGACCGGTCTGCGCCGGTTCGTATTCAAATCCCCAGGGATGTGTGGTAAAATATTTGATAATAATTGTATCACATTTTGGGGTTGCGGTTGTGGAAAATATTGCATATCTCTTGAGCCGTTCTCCAAACACCTTGCAAACAGTGAGGTGATAAATAAAGTACAAATACAGACGGGAGAACCTGTGGAAAACTATATGTAATACTTTTGCAGGAAGCATTTGATGTCTTGCAAAGAAAGGCTCCAGGGCTTTTACACTTTTCCACAGCCCCTAGGGGACAAAATTGTATACAATCCATTCTCCGTGTGGGGAAAACCGGGCGCAACCCCAAAAGCAAGCCCTTTCGAACGTGTTAATAAACGTTCGTGAAAAAGAAAACAAAAGGTTACATAATACAACTATGCGTTGTTGGATATCCAATGAAACACTCTTCATCGGCCTCCGGCGCGACAAGAAAGGAAGAACAGTGCGGCAGGATATTTTTACCGTAACAGACAACCGGCCTCTCGGCGCGGACATGTACCGTATGGATTTGGATGGGGATACCCGGGAAATCTGCGCGGACGGCAGTTTTATCAATCTATCGGTTCCTGGAAAGTATCTCCGACGTCCCATTTCAGTCTATCAGGTGGTCTCCGGCCGGGCAACGATCGTGTATAAAACAGTTGGAAACGGGACACTTCGGATGTCGGGATGGGCGCCGGGAACGCTGGTGGATGTACTCACCGGGCTGGGCTGCGGCTACGATTTAGACCGGGCGGGATCCCGGCCTCTTGTGGTTGGGGGCGGCTATGGGGCCGCTTCCCTGTACGGGCTCACTCGGTCCCTGGCGTTGGCCGGGAAGCGACCTTCGGTGATCTTAGGCTTCAATACCGGAGATGAGGCTGTCGTTCTTGGAGATTTCATCAACCTGATCGACTTAGGCGCCTCGGTTCGTATCGTCACGCGGGATGGCAGCGCCGGTGCGCAGGGACTGGCGACGGATCTCATTCAGTCCGAAGAGCTGCCAGGCTTTTCTTGTCTATACGCCTGCGGGCCGTTGCCCATGCTTCGGGCCTTGGCGGAAAAGACCGTCGTGATGCAGGGCCAGTTCAGCTTGGAAGCTAGGATGGGATGCGGTTTCGGCGCCTGCATGGGTTGCAGCATCCTGACGACCCGGGGCGCAGTCCGGGTGTGCAAAGAAGGACCAGTCTTCGACAAAGGGGAAATCATATGGACACAAGTGTAACGCTCAGCGGACTGCAGCTGGACAACCCGGTTTTGGCAGCCAGCGGCACCTTCGGCTACGGACGGGAATACGCAGAACTCTACGATATCAATATCTTGGGTTCTTTCTCGTTCAAGGGGACCACGCTGGAATCCCGTTTTGGCAACCCTCAGCCAAGGATCGCCGAATGCGAAGCCGGCATGCTCAATGCGGTAGGGTTGCAGAATCCGGGGATCGAGGGTGTTATCCGGGAGGAATTGCCGGCGCTGGCAAGGGTCTTTCATAAAAAAGTCATCGCAAATATCGGCGGATTCTCACTGGAAGAGTATGTGGAATGCTGCCGGCGCATCGACAGTGAACCCCAGGTGGGTCTGATCGAACTGAACATCAGCTGCCCCAATGTCCACGAGGGAGGCATGAGCTTCGGCACGTTGCCCCGGAGCGCTGCTGCTGTCACCGAGGCGGTAAAAAAGGTCACAACGAAGCCGCTGTACGTCAAGCTGTCTCCCAACGTAACGGATATCGTTGCCATCGCCAGAGCCTGCAGGGAGGCCGGTGCCGATGGATTC
>DPKU01000052.1:0-3339 GCA_003542355.1 Clostridiales bacterium
ATAATCATTATCTCTTGTCAACAGTAGCAGCCGATTCTCCGCTGTGATATAATCGGGTCGGACAGGAGGCATAGAATATGATCACAATCAAGGAAATACAAGATGCCCGGCTGGTGCTGGACAAGGTCATCCGGAAGACGGATCTGATCGAAGCCACGGGCTTCAGCACGGAATGCGACGTCTACATCAAGGCGGAAAATCTTCAACGCACCGGCTCATTTAAAATCAGAGGCGCATACAACAAAATATCCAGGCTGTCACCGGAGGAAAAGGCCAGAGGCGTCGTAGCTTGCTCGGCGGGGAATCACGCCCAGGGCGTGGCGCTGGGCGCATCGGAAAACGGCATCCGGTCTGTGATCTGCCTGCCGGACGGCGCACCCATATCTAAAATCGAAGCCACGAAGCACTACGGTGCAGAGGTGGAACTTGTGAGTGGCGTGTACGATGATGCGTATACCAGGGCGCTGGAGCTGAAAGAAGAAAAAGGGTATGTATTCATTCACCCCTTTGACGATCCCTATGTGATCGCCGGACAGGGGACGATCGGACTGGAGATCATGGAGCAGCTTCCCGATGCGGATGCGGTGATCGTGCCGATCGGCGGCGGCGGGCTGATATCGGGAATCGCCGTGGCCGTCAAGTCCATCAATCCCCACTGTAAAATCTACGGCGTTCAGGCTGCCGGCGCCCCGGGCATGTACGAGGCTATAAAAAACAACGATTTAAAGGCGTTGCCCGCAGTGTCCACCATCGCTGACGGCATCGCCGTCAAACTGCCTGGAAAGCTTACTTTTGAGCTGTGCAAAAAGTATGTGGACCGCATCGTGACGGTCACCGACGACCAGATCAGCGCCGCAGCGCTGACGCTCCTGGAGCGCCAAAAGGTGGTCTCCGAAGGCGCCGGAGCCGCATCGGCGGCGGCAGTGCTCTACGGCGGGTTGCCTCTGGCCGGCAAAAAAGTGGTTTGCGTGGTTTCCGGCGGAAATATCGACGTAACGATTTTGTCCCGGGTGATCAGCCGGGGTCTGACCACCATGGGCCGTTCTTCGGAAATCACCGTGGAACTGGATGACCGGCCAGGTCAGTTGGAGGGTGTGGCCAAGATTGTCGCAGAGGAAGGGGCCAACGTGGTGTCGGTCTATCACGACCGCACAGACCCGGAATCGCGCCTCAACGCAGTCTATCTGAGGCTGGTATTGGAAACACGGGATACAGCCCATCGGATCCGCATCGAGGAGGCGCTGCAGCAGGCGGGTTTCAAGTTGCACGACCGAAAGAATTGTACTATAATGAAAAAAGCATAGCTGAACGAGAGAATCAATGGAATTTTTCGTACAAAAAGAACCTTAAAGGAGAACAAATCATGGCAAAGCAAATGAAAACCATGGACGGAAACACCGCTGCCGCATATGTGTCATATGCGTTTACAGACGTAGCTGCGATATTTCCGATCACACCATCCTCTCCCATGGCCGAACTCGTAGACGAGATGGCGGCTCACGGAGAGAAAAACCTGTTCGGACAACAGGTCAAAGTAGTAGAAATGCAGTCCGAAGGCGGTGCTGCAGGAACCGTCCACGGATCCCTGGCAGCAGGCGCACTGACTACGACTTACACAGCTTCCCAGGGACTGCTTTTGATGATACCGAACATGTACAAAATTGCCGGCGAATTGCTGCCCGGCGTTTTTCACGTAACAGCCAGAACCCTGGCGACGCACGCACTCTCGATTTTCGGGGATCATTCCGACGTTATGGCGGCCAGACAAACCGGGTTCGCCTTGCTCTGTTCCGGCTCCGTTCAGGAAGACATGGATCTGGCCGGCGTTGCGCATCTGTCTGCGATCAAAGGTAAAGTGCCCTTCCTTCATTTCTTCGACGGCTTTCGGACTTCTCACGAAGTGCAGAAAGTGGAACTGATCGATTACGAAGTGTTCCGCAAACTCATCGATATGGATGCTGTTCAGGCTTTCCGCAAAAATGCCTTGAATCCCGAGCACCCGGTGGTCCGCGGCACAGCACAGAACCCGGATATCTTCTTCCAGGCAAGAGAAGCGGCCAATGAGTATTACAACAGGCTGCCGGCCATCGTGGAAGACTACATGGAGCAGATGGGCAAAGAGACAGGCCGGCCGTATAAGCTTTTCGACTATGTGGGTGCGCCCGATGCGGACCGCATCATCGTGGCCATGGGTTCCGTGTGCGAGACCATCGAAGAGACCATGGACGTGCTGCTTGCACAGGGAGAGAAAATCGGTCTTATCAAGGTACGCCTCTACAGACCCTGGGCGCCCGAGTATCTCAGAACTGTCATGCCCAAAACTGTCAAGCGGATCGCCGCATTGGACAGAACAAAGGAACCCGGCGCCATGGGCGACCCCCTTTATATGGATCTCAAGACCATGTACTACGGCGAAGCTGATGCGCCGCTCATCGTAGGTGGCCGTTACGGCCTCGGCTCCAAGGACACCACCCCCGGACAAATCGTGGCAGTGTTCAACAACCTCAAAGAAGAGGAGCCGAAGAACCAATTCACCATCGGGATCGAAGACGACGTGTATCACAGCTCCTTGACGACTGTAAAGATCGCAACGGAACCCGAAGGAACCGTCCGCTGCAAGTTCTGGGGACTGGGCTCCGACGGAACGGTAGGCGCCAACAAACAAGCCATTAAAATCATCGGAGACAACACGAACCTGTATGCGCAGGGCTATTTCTCCTACGATTCCAAAAAATCCGGCGGTGTCACCATTTCTCATCTCCGGTTCGGAAAGAACAAGATCCAGTCCACGTATCTGATCACCGAAGCGGACTTTGTAGCCTGCCACAACCAGGCTTACGTGCATCAATACGACCTGCTCAAAGGACTGAAAAAGGGCGGCAATTTCGTACTGAACTGCATTTGGAAGGACGATGAGCTGGAGGCCAATCTGCCTGCGTCCATGAAGCGCTACCTGTCGGATAATGATATCCAATTCTACACCATCGACGCCACTGCCCTGGCCGAAGAGATCGGGCTGGGCAACCGGATCAACATGATCATGCAGTCTGCCTTCTTTAAGCTGGCCAACGTGATCCCCATGGAGGAAGCAGTCGGGTATTTGAAAGAGTCTATCGAGCACGCCTATGGCAAGAAGGGCGAGAAGATCGTCCACATGAACTGGGCTGCCGTGGATGCTGGCGAAAACGGCCTTCACAAAGTGGACGTGCCGGCTGTATGGAAAGATGCACGGGACGAAAAAGAAGAGAAGAAGGACGTGCCAAAGTTTATCGAAGAAATCCTGGTTCCCATGAATCGTCAGGAAGGCGACGACCTGCCGGTGAGCGCATTTATGGATCG
>DPKU01000052.1:3367-3549 GCA_003542355.1 Clostridiales bacterium
CCAGTGCTCCTTCGTCTGCCCGCACTCTTCGATCCGGCCTTTCCTGCTCAACGAGGAAGACGTCGCAGCCGCGCCGGAAGGCTTCACGACCATCAAAGCCACTGGCAAGGAGCTGGCAGGTCTGGCGTATAAGATCCAGATTTCACCTCTGGATTGCCTGGGCTGCGGCAACTGCGCCGATA
>DPKU01000039.1 GCA_003542355.1 Clostridiales bacterium
GGGATTCACCTGGACCGGCCGTCCCCAGCCGAATCGAACCAGGATCAGCGCGATCAGCCCCATCGGATCGATGTGCGCTCTTGGATCGATGGTCACCCGACCCATATTCTCAGGGGTGGGATCACCGGCCAACTGTGCGACCTTCGCATGGGCAAATTCGTGGAACGACAGCGCAATGACAACGGCAGGAAGCAAGAGAAGCGTGTCCATGATCCATTGGGATACCTGCTGTGCGCCGCCGCTGGTGAACGCCTGGAGCGGCCCCATGACGAACAGTAAGAGAAAGAGTATGAGAACCGGACCTTTGAAGAATCGCTGCACGTTGTTTCCTTTCGTTTTTCGCTGCTTGTTTCTGACTACGAATCATATTGTATCACCTTTTCAGCCGCCTTGCTACAACTTGCAAAGCCCCGTTTCCAATGATATAATCGAATTGCATCAAGGAGATGCTGTATTTGAAAGGAGTAACATTATGTCAGATAAAATCACTTATCTCACGGATGAGAATTTTGAGAGCGTTCTGTCCGGGGCAAAAGCAGCTGTCGTGGATTTTTATGCGGACTGGTGCGGTCCCTGTATGTCCATGGTATCCCTTTACGACCAGCTGGCCGACGAGTACGACGGAAAAGTCGTGTTTTGCAAGGTCAACACCGATGACCAGAAGCGTCTGGCCATTAAAAACAAGGTCATGAGCATTCCATGTTTTATGTTCTATAAAGACGGCGCCATGGCTGAACGCCACGACGGGACCATGTCTGAAATCGACTTCAAGAAAAAATTGGATGCCATTCTGTAGATCATGATCTGTTGGGAGTGTCGCCGTGACCGATGCCCTGAGCCCTTATCTGCAGGCGACGCCTGCGATTCTGGCGGTTATTTATATTGTTAACTTTTTCATCGCCTTTACCATTATATTTCTGGAGCGTAAAAACCCTTCAGCAACGTTGGCCTGGCTGATGATTCTTTTTATCGTTCCTGGCTTTGGGATCCTTCTCTATGTACTTCTGTCCCAGAACATTTCGCGACATAAGATATTCATCCTTACGCATTTCGAAGAGAAACGAATGAACGATGCCCTCTTTCACCAGGTGGAGGACATGAAGAACAATCAATTTGTTTATTCCAGTCGAAGCGAGGCGCGATGGAAGGATATGATCCGTCTGAATCAGCTGTATGGCAACGCTTTCCTGACCCAGGACAACCAGATTCGGGTGCTTACCCAGGGCGCCGAAAAGTTCTCGCAGCTTCTGAACGACATTGCAGATGCCAAAGAGAATATCCACATCGAATACTTTATTCTCAAGCCCGATAATGTGGGACTTGCCTTTCTGGATGCTCTCGCAAAAAAAGCCGAAGAAGGCGTCGCTGTGCGCCTTCTTCTGGACGCTGTGGGTTCTTCGGGAATTCGAAAGCGGCATATACAAAAACTGAAGCAAGCCGGCGGTCAGGTTGCTTTTTTCTTTCCTCCCAAATTGTTCCGGTTCTTCAACTTTAAGCTCAACTATCGAAACCATAGAAAGCTCGCCATCATCGACAGCAAGGTCGCCTATCTGGGGGGCTTTAACGTTGCCAACGAGTACGTGGGCATCAGCTCCCGCTTCAGCGCGTGGAGAGATACGCACATCCGGGTGGAAGGCGGCTGTGTCCAGGATATCGACGCCCGCTTTGTGCTCGATTGGCGATTTGCATCGGGAGAGGATTTATCCATCCCCGTGGACTACTATACGTTCCCCCCCATGGACAGTTCCACCGGCGTCCAGATCGTATCTTGCGGTCCCGACAGTCCAAGCACGGAAATCAAGCTGGCCTATCTGAAAATGATCGCCAGAGCCGAACGGAACATCTACCTTCAGACGCCCTATTTCATACCAGACGAAAGTATCTTCGAAGCTCTGAAAATGGCCGCGCTTTCTGGCGTAGACGTGCGTATTATGATCCCCAATCAACCGGATCATCCTTTTGTTTACTGGGTCACCTATTCCAATGTGGGCTCCCTGCTGGAGTCCGGCGTAAAAGTATACATTTACGACCGCGGATTCCTGCATGCAAAAATGATCACGGTGGACAGCGAGGTGAGCTCTGTAGGCTCCGCCAATTTTGACATCCGCAGCTTTAAACTCAATTTCGAGTGCAACGCCATCCTGTACGACCGGGCCGTGGCAAAAAAAATGGAGGAGGAATTCGAACACGATATCATGAATTCCTTCCGCCTGACGCCGGTCATCTATCGCAACCGCTCTACCTGGATCAAATTCAAGGAATCCATGGGACGGCTGGTTTCCGACATTCTGTAATCTTACGCTGGAGGCAAACGATCTGTCTGCAGCTGGTCTTCGTCCAAAACCCGCCCGTAAAGGCTGAAGGTCCTGGCCCGCGTGATCCGCACCGGCAGTATCTTTCCCGTCATGGCAGAGGTTCCCGGGAAATCCACGACTTTTGATGAATCCGTGCGTCCGGTGAATATTTCAGGGTTCGTCCGACTGGGACCTTCCACCAGGACTGAAAGGGTCCGCCCCTGATACGCAGCGCTTTTTTCTTCTTGTATGCTGTGGATCTCAC
>DPKU01000067.1 GCA_003542355.1 Clostridiales bacterium
ATCGTACGCTGGTAAAATATGGTCTGGAAATGATCAATCGCCGGGAGTGCGCCGGATTAGACGCTTTGCTGACAGCGCTGAATTTCAAGGAAAAAGTCGTGGAAGCGGAACATATCGCCTACTTGCTGGCCCCCAACATCAATGCTCTGGGCCGGATGCAATCAGCAGATATAGGGGCTGAAATGCTTTGCGGCGACCAAAAGAACCGCGCTGAACTGGATCAGCTGGCGCAGTGCATGATGGACAACAACCAGGCGCGCAAGACGGAACAGGAAAAAACCCGAAAGCTTTGCCGGGATATCATTGAGCAAGGATGCTCGGGCGAATTGTTTCCAGTGGTCTTTGCTCCGGATGCTCACGAGGGTGTGGCCGGGATTGTGGCCGGACATTTAAAGGAGATGCTTTACCGGCCTGTTTTCATCGTCACTTCCGGTGAGGACGGACTGGTCAAGGGCACCGGACGATCTGTTCCCGGACTGGATCTGCACGAGATGATCACCGAAGTAGCAGAGATGTTCGAACGCTTCGGCGGTCATGCCGGCGCATGCGGATTTACGATGAAGAGAGAAAACCTGGACCGTTTCCGGGATGCCATGCAGAAAGCTGTCGAGAGGCGCCTTCTGGAAGATCCAGATCTTCTGGAAGAGGAGATCTGGATCACAAAGACGCTGGATGCCTCGGAAAAGACCCTTGCATATGCCCAGATGCTCCGCCGCTTGGAACCCTACGGAGAAGAGAATCCGAAGCCTTTGTTCTGCACAGGACAAGCCCGCATCGAATCCATCGGGTTTATGGGGAAGGAGAGCGAGCACGTTCGCTTTACACTCAGAGGAGAGGATGGAACGGCGCTGCCGTGCATTCTGTTTCGGCGGGCAGCGGAATATAAAGACTTGCTGCAAAAGGATGCTGTCGTTGATGTGGCAGGGGAGCTTGCCGTCAATGAATTCAGAGATAACCGACAGGTCCAGCTGATGGTAAAGGACATGAAGAGAGGGAACATACAATGATATCCATGCGAAGAAGCCTTTTGATCTTTCTTGTGATCGTCGCCCTGCTGGCAGGAGCTTCGGCCATGGCTTTTTATATGGGAACGGATTGGGATCGCTTCACAGATCCTTCGTCCCACGGGGAACGATCGATTTCCGATGAGGACTACGAAGAATACCAGTATTTCATCGATACCTACGGAAAAGTAGAGGCTCTGCGTGCGTATATTGATGATTACTATTATAAACCCGTTACCACCGATGAATTGGAGCTTGGCATGCTCCGGGGACTGTTCATGGGTCTGGAGGATCCGTATTCTTATTACATGACTGCCGAAGAGTACGAATCGGTCATCATTTCGCTGACGGGAGAATATTCAGGCGTAGGCATCACGCTTTCCCCCAACGAGGATGGATTCATAGAGGTGATCGCCCCGACAGAAGATACGCCGGCTTACGAAGCAGGCATCAAACGGGGGGATGTGATCCTGAAGGTCGATGGCGTCCAGTACGCAGGCTCCGAGATCGATGTAGCTGCGGCCGCCATCCGGGGCCCGGCCGGCACCCGGGTAACGCTGGTCATTCTGCGGGACGGTCAGGAAATGGAGTTTACGATGCGGAGGGAGAAGATCCTCTCGAAAACCGTTCGCTGGGAGTGGCTGGAAGATCAAATCGGATATATCCGCATTCTGTCTTTCGAAGAAAGCACAGCTGTGGATTTTAAAGAGGCCTTGGAGTCTTTGGAAAGGGAGAACGCTGAAGGATTCATACTGGATCTTCGGGACAATCCCGGCGGGCTGGTAGACATCTGCATCGACGTGGCGGATCTTCTGATGGATCAGGGCACGGTGGTTTATAGCCAGGATAAAGATGGGAACAAGGAATACTTCTATGTAAAGGATGGCAAGACGGAACTGCCTTTTGTGGTATTGGTGAATGAAGGCAGCGCATCGTCGGCTGAGATCCTCAGCGCCGGTATCCAGGACAACGAAGTGGCGCCCATCGTTGGGACTCAAACGTACGGAAAAGGTGTTATTCAGCAATTGGATCAGTTGATGGACGGCAGTGCTGTCAATCTGACAATCCTGCAGTATTTTTCAGCCAAAGGAAACGTGATCCACGGAGTCGGGATCCGACCGGACGAAGTAATAGAAGCAGCGCCGGAAGATTACGGAGACGATGGCACGCTCCTGATCGACAGACAATTGGACCGGGCGCTGGAAATCCTGAAGCAGCGCTGAGCCGGTTCCAAGGGATATCAGAAAGGATCATTGATCCTCTTTTTCCAGCCGGCTCAGGATCCTGCGGTAGCCTTCGGCACCGTAGAGAAGACACTTGTTGATCCGGCTGATGGTGGCTGCGCTGGCGTTTGTGGATGCAGCGATCTCATGGTACGTTTTCCCGTGATGGAGCATACGCGCCACTTCCCAGCGTTGTGCGATGGCCTGGAGTTCTTTGATGGTCATGAGGTCTTCAAAAAAGCGATAACACTCCTCTTCGTTTTCCAGCGAGAGGATGGCGCGGAAAAGATCGTCGTTTTCCTTGGATTGAAACTTTGAAGCATATGACATGGGCGGCCTTCCCTTCTCTTTAACACTATAGTGTGCAATTGTGATGAATTCATTATATACAATCACGTAACATTTGACAAGCAGCGCGGCATCCAGTATAATTACGCCGTGATAAATTGCCCCGATGTAATGAAATTGCAAGGGAGTAGCTTTAAGCCGGCGGTCAACATTCCGCTGCTGCCTGACACAGGCGGCGCTGGTCGCAGGCCCGGGAACGGTAGCCAGACTTACAATTACGGTTCGCGTGAATGAACGCGACGGTAGTTGGGGTCTGCTTTTAATATTATGGAGGAAAACATGCATCAACTCAATCAGGAAGAAGTACTTCGATCCCTGAGTGCCGACCCGCAAAATGGGTTGAGCGCTGCAGAAGCGCAGCGCCGTCTCGAAGAATACGGACCCAATGCTTTTGAAGAGAAAAAACCCAAGACACTGTTGCAGATGTTTCTGGCACAGCTTCGGGATCCTATGATCTACATTCTGATGGCTGCAGTGGTCATATCCGCTGCCCTGGGCGAATTCAGCGACGCTTTTATTATCGTAGCTGTCATTCTGCTCAACGCCATCGTTGGTGTCGTGCAGGAATCGAAAGCCGAGAAATCCCTGGAGGCGCTGAAACAGCTTTCCAGTCCGGTGGCTATGGTTCGCAGGGAAGGAAAAATTTTTGAGATCCCTGCAGCCGAACTGGTTCCCGGCGACATCGTCCTTCTGGAAGCTGGTCGCGTCGTTCCTGCGGATCTGCGCCTGCTCAGCTCGATCAATCTGAAGATCGAAGAGTCGGCTTTGACCGGTGAATCGGTACCGGTGGAAAAAGATGCAGGTTACGTAGCCGAAGAAAATGCCCTTCTTGGCGACCGTATCAACATGGCTTATTTATCCACAGCCGTTTCCTACGGAAGAGGCGAAGGCGTAGTCGCTTATACCGGAATGGATACGGAGATCGGAAAGATCGCCAGAATGATCAATGAAGCCGGCACGGAGATGACACCGCTGCAAAAGCGTCTGGCGGATCTTGGAAAAGTGCTGGGTATCGTGGCGGTTGTTCTGTGTGTTGGATTGTTCGGCGTTGCCATGCTCCAGGGAAGAGATTTGATGGAAATGCTTCTTACAGCCATTTCTCTGGCTGTTGCTGCGATCCCGGAAGGCTTGCCCGCTGTTGTAACCATCGTATTGGCTCTGGGTGTACAGCGAATGGTAAAGGTCAACACCATCGTCCGGCGCCTGCCTTCCGTAGAGACCCTGGGTTCCGTGAGCATCGTCTGTTCCGACAAGACCGGGACGCTCACCCAAAACAAGATGACGGTCACGCGGTTGTATATGAACGACGAGACAGTCGAAGCCTCTTCGGCCGCATACGAACCTTACCGAATGCTGATCAACGGAATGATCCAGTGTTCCGACGCTTCCGTGGAAGATGGGATTCGGCTGGGGGATCCCACGGAGCTTGCCCTGGTGGATCTGGGCCTGGCCAAGGGTGTCAAGAAGGCCACCCTCCAGGCGCGATCACCCCGGATCAATGAACAACCTTTCGACTCCACCCGTAAAATGATGACAACCGTTCACAAAGGCCAGGACGGACGGATCATTTCTTATACAAAAGGCGCTATGGACAACATTATCCGCAACTGTCCTCAGATCCTGCGCGATGGTGAGATCCATACGCTTACCGGACCGGATCAGGAACGCATTGAGAATGCGGCACGGGATATGGCGGCGGATGCGCTGCGAGTTCTGGCCCTGGCGATCCGTTGGGACAATACGGAGGCCGAGGAATCGAATCTGACCTTTGTCGGCCTGATGGGCATGATCGATCCGCCCCGTCCGGAAGCTGCGGAAGCTGTCCAGATATTCAAAGAAGCATCGGTCACCACAGTGATGATTACTGGAGACCACAAGGATACCGCTTTTGCCATCGCCAAAGAGCTGGGAATCGCCGATTCCCCCGACCAGTGCATCTCCGGGGACGAATTATCCCATATGACTCAAAAGGATCTGAACGGACGGGTGATGGATCTGCGGGTATT
>DPKU01000153.1 GCA_003542355.1 Clostridiales bacterium
TCTATGGTTTTCGCGGGGGCAAAGGGGTTGCTACCGGCCTTGGCGTCCTTCTGGCCGTCTCACCTGTAATGGGACTCGTTGCAGGCGTCCTGGCCTTTTCTGTGATCGGATGGAGCAAACGGGTTTCGGTGGGTGCCATGACAGCCGCTGCAGCCGTGCCGTTTCTGGTCTATTACTTCGTTCCGGCATTTCTGCCCTACGGGATTTTTATGGTCTCCATGATCGTCCTGAAGCACAGGGGCAATCTCAAACGTATATTCAAAGGGGAAGAACCTAAAATAAAGCTCTAGGAAAGGATCAGTGATGAATAAGAATATTGCAGTGATGGGTGCAGGAAGCTGGGGAACGGCTCTGGCTGTCACGCTGGGCCGCAACGGCCATCGTGTCCGGATGTGGGACATCAACGAAACGCACTTGAAGGATATCAAGGCAAACAGGGAGAATCGCCAATTTCTGCCCGGCGTTATGCTGCCGGAAAACGTAGATGTAACCACGGAAAAAGAACGGATGCTGTCCGAAGCAGACCTGGTACTCTTTTCGGTGCCGGCGCAGCACTTTCGACAGGCGTTTACGCAAGCGCTGGAGCATTTGCCCAAGGACGTCCTGATCGTGAACGTGGCCAAGGGGATCGAACAGCAGAGCCTGCAGCGCATGTCCGAAATCGCTTTCTCCATCCGGGAGGATCTGCACTATGTGGTTTTGTCCGGACCGTCTCACGCCGAGGAAGTGGGCATGGGTATGCCTACGACAGTTGCTGTGGCCTCGCCTCAGCGAAGCTGGGCAGAAGACGTGCAGGACATTTTTATGAATGAGTATCTGCGGATCTATACCAACGACGATGTGGCCGGCGTGGAGCTGGGCGGATCGTTGAAAAACATCATCGCGCTGGGCGCCGGAATCTCCGACGGACTGGGTTACGGGGACAACGCCAAGGCTGCCATGATGACCCGCGGTATGACAGAGATCACGCGCCTGGGCGTTCGCCTTGGAGCGGATCCGCTCACGTTTTCCGGACTGTCAGGGATCGGAGATCTGATCGTTACCTGCACGAGTATGCACTCCAGAAACCGTCGATGCGGCATCATGATCGGGGAGGGCATGCCGCCCGCTGAGGCCGTGAAGAAAGTGGGCATGGTCGTGGAAGGGATGTACACCACCGAAGCAGCGTATCGGCTGTCGAAGCAGGTTGGCGTAGAAATGCCCATCACCGAAGCCATATACCAGGTGATCAATGGAGATCTTCCCGCAAAAGATGCGGTAAATCAGCTGATGTCCAGGAGCAGAAAACACGAAAACGAGGATGTGCTGCTGCGGATATGATACATGCGAAAACCTATTACATCGTTACCTTCGGATGCCAGATGAATGAGCGAGACTCGGAAACGCTGGCGGGGATGCTGGAGGAGATGGGATATGTACTTACTGAGGATAAGACGAAGGCAGATGTGGTTCTGCTGAACACATGCAGTGTCCGGGAAAACGCTGACAAGCGTTTTTTTGGTGTGCTCGGACAGTTGAAGCATGTACATATGGAACGTCCGGATATGACGGTAGGCGTTTGCGGATGCATGATGCAGCAGGACCATGTGACAACAACGCTTCAAAAGAAATACCCTTGGGTAGATCTGGTCTTCGGCACTCACAATATCCATCGGTTCCCTCAGATGCTCCAGGAAGTCCGGCAGCGGAACGTGAACCTGGTAGATGTATGGGACGAAGGCGGCGCCATCGTGGAACACCTGCCGGCGAAACGGATAGATCCGTACAAGGCCTATGTGAATATTATGTATGGGTGCAATAATTTTTGCACCTACTGCATCGTTCCCTATACGCGCGGCAGGGAACGCAGCCGGCAGCCCGAGGAGATCCTTCAGGAAGTGCGTCTGCTGGCGCAGAGCGGAACCAAAGAGGTTACGCTGCTGGGCCAGAACGTGAATTCCTACGGCAAGAGCTCTCATGGGGTCGGAAGCTATCACAGCGATGAATCTCGGGGCGGAATGGATTTTTCCGGACTGATCCGTGAAATCGACGCAATACCAGGCATCGAACGGATCCGTTTTATGACGTCTCATCCGAAGGATATTTCTGCGGACTTGATCCAAGCCTACGGAGAGTGCGCGCATCTGTGCAAGCACATCCATCTTCCGGTACAGTCGGGAAGCGACAGGATCCTTGCAAAAATGAATCGGCACTATAGCCGAAAGCAGTATCTGGATATCGTGGCGCAGTTGAGAGACGTCTGTCCGGATATCGCTGTCACGACGGATATCATCGTCGGATTCCCGGGGGAAACGGAGGAAGATTTCCAGGATACAATGGATTTGGTCCGGCGTGTGCGGTACGATTCGGCATTCACGTTTTTGTATTCTCCGAGAAAAGGGACGCCGGCGGAGCATTACGCTGACCAGATACCATCGGAGATCCAGCATGATCGGTTCAATCGTCTGATCGGTGAGATCCACAGTATACAGGAAGAAAAGAGTGCGGCGTATCAGGGAAAAATCCTTTCAGTCCTGGTGGAGGGGCCCAGCCGGACGAACCCGGAAATATTTACCGGACGCACGGATTCGTCAAAAATAGTGGATTTCCCTGGAACCTCTGCCATGACGGGGAAGATCCTGCCGGTGCGGATTACACGGGCCAGGACCTTCAGCCTTTACGGACGGGTCGAGGGAGAAGACGAACTGCAGGCACAACGCTCGCCTGCAGAGTAAGATTTACAGAATGTCAGAGATCAGCCGCCCCATGGATTCCTTGAATTTGACCCAGGTGGAGCGATTGCGGTAGATGATCGGCGT
>DPKU01000064.1 GCA_003542355.1 Clostridiales bacterium
TCTGCACCCGCTTCGTGAGCGATGCGGGAGATTTCTGCGCCCCGGGTCTCGATCACGCCCAGATAGTTGGGATTTTCGAAGTAGACGCCGGCGGTCTCCGTACCCACCTTCTTCTTCAGATCCTCCAGATCGATCTGTCCGTCCTCCGTACAGGCTACCGTGATGAATTCCGTCGTTGCCCGGCAGAAGTTTTCAATGATGGCGCGCTTTTGGGGATCCAGGATCTCCGGCAGCACGATCTGCTTCCGCCCGGTTTTGCGCTGTGCCATTGCACAGGTCGTGGCCGCCGCCTGAGCCCAGTCGATGGCCGGTACGTTCACCACGTCCATGCCCACCAGCTCTGCTACCAGACTCTGGTATTCGAACTGCGTCTGGAATCGGCCCAGCTCATTGTAGGGTTCGCCGCCGTAAGCGGTGAGAAATTCTCCTCTGGAATTGATTTCGTCGCAGATGGCCGGCACATAGTGCTGCCAGCAGCCTGCGCCCAGGAAATTCAGATATTTTTTGCCGTCACCGTCCCGGTCCAGCAATTCTTCCACATACCGGCGCATTTCGTACTCGGATCCAAAGGCCTCTGGAATGTTCATCTCTCCTTTGAACATCAATGCATCGGGTACATTTTTGTGCAGCTCGTCCAAAGACTCCATCCCCAGGAAATCCAGCATTTCCTTCTCGACCTCCGGAACGGAGTTGGGGATGTAGGGGTGATTGGGGAATCCTTTTTTCATGTCATTCTCCTTTTATCAGTATTTTTAAGCAATGCCTCCGCCGTCCACAACCAGAGCTGTCCCTGTGATCCAGGAAGACAGATCGCTGGCAAGAAACAGCACTGCATTGGCGATGTCCTCCGGCTGGCCGATCCTGGCGATGGGACGGTCCGATCCGCAGGAGGCCAGAAATTCCTCTTCGGAAACCTGGTCGTTGATGGCGCCGGTCTGATAGCCTTCGTCGATCATCATGGATGTGACGGTATCTCCCGGACATACAGAGTTGACCCGGATGTTGTCCGGACCGTGATCGATGGCCATGGCTCTGGTGACGTTGACGATGCCGCCTTTGACCGCGCAGTAAACAGCCGCCTGATCTCCGCCTTTGAGCCCCCAGCCAAAACCGCTGTTGATGATGCTGCCGCCGCCCACCTTCCGCATCTCGGGGATCACGTATTTTGAAAACAGAAACAATCCTTTCAAGCCCACGCCCATCACGAAATCCCAGTCCTTCACCGTCAGATCTTCCACGGTCTTGCGCACCGTGACACCTGCATTGTTGAACAAAATATCGATCCGCCCGAAGGTTTGGACGATATTGGCCACGGTTTCTTTGACTTGTTCTTCGTTGGTGACGTCACAGTGAAAAAACTCCGCCTTCCGACCTGCATCCTGCATTTCCCGAACGGCATCCACTCCGGCAGCGCTCACATCCACGACTGCCACAGCAGCGCCGTACGCAGATAACAACTGCGCTGCACCCAGTCCGATCCCCGCGCCGGCGCCTGTGATCACAGCCACCTTTCCCGTGAGATTGAGCGGATCTTTCTTTTGAAGCATATTGTTTCCTCCTATCGCTTTGCATTCGTCCCCCCCCAGTCTATTGAGATGCGGGGTATTTGCCTTACTACAATATCATCCTTTTGCTTTTGTTTCAACCGTTTCGACTGTGCACAAAAGCGCCGATCTTATCGATCCCTTCCCGGATCGTATCCTCGCCTGTGGCATAGGAAAGCCGCACAAATCCTTCGCCGCCGGCGCCAAATCCTGTTCCCGGCACTACGACCACCTGCTGCTCCCGAAGGAGCTCCATGGCAAAGTCCCGACAGGGCATCCCTGTGCCGGTGATGTTCGCAAACGCATAGAACGCACCGGCCGGGGGCAGGCAGGATATGCCCGGGATCCCATTCAGACCCGCTGCGACCAGCTGTCTCTTTTTCTGATATTCTGCCTTCATGGCCTCCACCGGCTCACGAGGTCCTGTCAGAGCCGCTACCCCGCCCCACTGCACACTTTCGCCTACACAAGAATAAACATTCTCCAGCATGGTGTTCATTGTCTGCATCAGTTCCAGGGGCGCTACTGCATACCCCAGGCGCAGTCCTGTCATCGCGTAGGTCTTGGAGAAGCCGTCGATGATGACGGTCCGCTCCCGCATGCCTGGAAATTCGGCGATGCTGACATAGGGTTCGTCGGTCCAGATCAGCTCCCGGTAAATCTCGTCGGTGATCACAATGAGATCGTGACGAAGGGCCAGTGCTGCGATCTGCTCCAGGTTCTTCCGGTCCGCCACGCCGCCGGTAGGATTGGAGGGCGAATTGAGCAGAATGGCCCGAGTCTTCTTCGTGATGGCGGCTTCCAGATCCGCCGGATCGAACATGAAGCGATTTTCTTCGCGCAGGCGCACCGGCACAGGGACCAGGCCTTCCTGGATCATTAACCCCCGATAGTTGGACCAGCCCGGATCCGGAAGGATCACTTCATCGCCAAAATCGGTGATGGCGCTCACCGTCAGATGGAGCGCCGCGATGGCCCCGGGGGCTACCAGCGTCTCTTCGGGCAAATAGGACAAACCTCTTTCCCGCTCATAGGCTTCGGATATGGCCCGCCGCAAGGGCATGATCCCTGAGTTCGGTGTGTAGTGGGTCTCGCCCCGCCGCAGGGAATCCTCGATGGCCTGCCGGATGTGTTCCGGCAGGGAAAAATGAGGTTCTCCTAGGGCAAAGCTCACTACGCGGTCGTATTGTGCCTGCAGGGCGAACATTTCCCTTATGGCGGATTTGGGGACCGATCTTCCTTTTCCGGATACCAATTCCATAGCTGCTGCCTCCATTCAATGAACATAAATACCATTTACATCTATGTTTTCATCATATAGACTGAAAGAAGAAGAATCAATCACAACTTCCACAGACTGCCAACCGACCCGGATAAGGAGGCTTCCATGAAGAATATCGTTATGCCCCACGCAAAGATCGACCAGAAAATCATCGACAAATATTTGGCTCTGAAGGACGTGTACAGCCTATCCTGCATCGTGACCGATGCACAGGAAAGGGATAATGTAATGCGAAACAGCATCGTGCAGCGGACCCTCAACCGGCGTATCATCGGACCGGCGCTCACCGTCAAGCTGACGGCCGGAGACATTGTGGACTGCCTGGGTATATTTGAGATCGCCCAACCCGGAGACATCGTNNGGCCTGAGCGTGGCCGCCGGCATCGCAGGCGTCGTGATCGACGGCAGCGCCCGGGACACTGACGAAGCCCGGATGCTGGATTTCCCCATCTACTCCTCCGCAGTCTGTCCGAGAGCTTCCCACACGGCTTATTCCGGCAGAAAAGAGCCCATCGAGATCAATACGCCCATCGTCTGCGGCGGCATTCTGGTCAAGCCGGGGGATCTGATCG
>DPKU01000068.1 GCA_003542355.1 Clostridiales bacterium
AGGTAAACGGCTCATCCTTTGGGAAGCAAGGTTCCTTTCAAAGGGATGGCTGGGGTTACTCTGATTGGAGCGCTCTATAGTCTTAATGGTTGTGATAACCCAGATTGTAAGAAATCAGACTTTTGACTGAAATCAGTTCGGAGATGATCTGTTTGCGTTGTTCATCGTCGATGAACGGCGTCAGCACGACGCTCATTCCTGCGACGACACGCTTCGTGTGGTCCTTGACGCCGACGCCGAGGCAGCGGATATTATCCATGTATTCATTATCTTCGTAGCAATAACCGTTCTGCTTTAGCTCTCGCAGGTGCTGAAACAGGGCGGTTTTATCTGTATAGGTGTTTTCCGTCAGCGGGAGCAGAGGCATCTTGTCCAGTGTGGCGCGGAGCTCTTCGTCTTCCAGTTCACACAAAAAAGCCTTTCCGAGACTGCTTGCATAAG
The DNA here is from genome assembly GCA_003542355.1 of Clostridiales bacterium. Lineage (GTDB taxonomy): Bacteria > Bacillota > Clostridia > Peptostreptococcales > Anaerovoracaceae > UBA10908. Next base: position 442 of record DPKU01000068.1, read on the forward strand.
CAGGAAAATTGATATTTGAAGGAAAAAACAGATAAGATGTGCCTGGCGCACTGCCCGGGCTGTGTGCTGACAGCACGATCACCCGATCCGGCGCCCGGAATACACCCACGTTGACCTGGAGATTCCATTTTCTTGAGATTTGAAGCGCCTGGGCGTCCATCATCTGTATGAACGGATATTTTCTGCGGTAGCCAAGTCCGATCTCAACAGGCTTCAATCCGATGCTGTAAAAGCCCGTCGTCGGGTCCTTTTCCAGATAGTCTCTGGCCACGAAAGTGTTGAGCGTTGCGTAGAGAGTGGTTCGATTGACTTCCAATATCTTGCCGAGCTCTGCAACGCTCATGGGTTTTCCGGCTTGCTCCAGAACATCGATCAGTTCCAGCGCGCGATCCAGCGATTTCAGTGTTGTCATTGCGTTCTGTTCCATTGGCTTCTTTCTCCCGAAAGGTCTTGACATCCGGACCTATTGATAAGATAATATATGACATAGTGTCATTATAAATGACAACACAGCATTTCGCAACATTTTTTCAGAAATTGTCAAATCAGTTTCTGGACCGGTGTAAAGGAGGACAAATTTGAAAAAGCTTGTGATTTACAAAAACAGATGCAAAGCATGCGGGTTTTGTATTGATCAATGTCCAAAGGACGCTCTGAGTTTCGGAGAAGAATTCAATGACAGTGGTTACGCCGCCGTTGTATCGGACGAAAATCTTTGTATTAAGTGCGGAACATGCTATCGCGTGTGTCCCGACAGCGTATTTGAACTGATCGAAGAATAGGAGGTAACGTTTTGAGAACATTAATGAAGGGAAACGATGCCGTCTCGGAAGCTGCAATCAGAGCTGGCTGCAGATTTTTTAGCGGATACCCGATCACACCGCAAAGCGAAATTGTCGAATATATGTCCTGGAGACTGGATGAAGTCGGCGGTTCTTTCGTGCAGAGTGAATCAGAATTATCAGGTATTTCCATGATCTACGGTGCTGCAGCTTGCGGTCTTCGGACGTTGGGAAGCTCCTCCGGTCCGGGATTCGATCTGATCCAGGAGGGCATCGGCTATATCGTTTCCGCAGAGCTGCCGACGCTTCTGGTGGACGTCGTTCGCTACGGAAACGGATTGGGCGAAATCGTACCGGCCCAGAGCGATTACTGGCAAGTCGTTAAGAATGGTGCTCACGGAGATTATCACTGTCTGGTGTTTGCTCCGGCTTCTGTTCAGGAAGCAGTGGATCTGGTGAGCCACGCATACGATAAAGCAGAAGAGTACTTGAACCCTGCCATCCTTTACTACGACGGCGCCATCGGCCAAATGATGGAGCCCATCGTCCTGCCGGAAATGAAAGAGCACGACCCGGATCAATTCTCCTGGTCCATCAAGGGCAGAGGCGGAGAACCGCAAAAGCAGGTCACTTCCAAGTGTTACTACGAGTACACAACACCGGAATCCTACGTGGAGAATCTGCGCTCAAAATATGCGGCGATCGAAAAGAATGAACAAATGTGGGAATCTTACCTGACGGAAGATGCCGACTTGATCATTGTAGCTTATGGGATCATGTCCCGTACTTGCAAAGAAGCCATCAATGTTGCCAGAAAACAGGGACTGAAGGTCGGCATGATCCGGCCCATCACGCTGTATCCTTATCCGGTCAAGGCGTTCGAAACGCTGCCGGAAAACCTGAAAGGGGTCGTTTCTGTGGAAATGTCGGCTCTGGGACAGATGGTGGAAGATGTTCGCCTGGTCGTAAACGGCAGAAAGCCGGTATACAACTATGCGACTGGCAAGATGATCCCCGACACGGAAGAATTCATCTCCTACGTGAAAAATGTGTTGGAGGGAAAGGAAGAGAGCGTGTAAATTATGGCTAAGAATTTAATGACACCAAAACTGATATCAGAATTCAACAGGTTCTGCCCAGGCTGCGGCCACGGGCTTATCGCAAAGATGATCGCACAGGTTCTGGAAGAAAGAGGCGTGGAGGACAATGCCATCCAGGTGTATGCCGTAGGCTGCTCCTGCTTCGTAAGCACCGTCATCAAGGCAGACAGCATCCAGGCACAGCACGGCCGCGCACCCGCAGTTGCAAGCGGCGTACGCAGAGCCAGACCGGATGCAGTGGTCTATACATATCAAGGCGACGGCGATGCAGCGGCGATCGGCCTGTCTGAATCCCTTTATGCGGCTTATCGCAACGAAAACACCACCGCTATTTTTGTCAACAACGGTGTATTCGGCATGACCGGCGGTCAGATGGCGCCCACAACGCTGGAAGGGCAGAAGACTGCCACCAGTATTTACGGAAGAAATACCGAACTGACCGGGCAGCCCTTTAAACTCGCTGAGCTGATCGCGCAAATGCCTGTGGCGTACGTGGAAAGATGCTCTCTGGCCAATGCAAAATTGATCGCACAGACCAAGAGAGCCATCGGAAAAGCCTTTGACAACCAGCTTGCAGGAAAAGGGTATTCATTTGTAGAAATACTTTCACCCTGTCCCACAAACTGGCATATGGACCCCGTCAAAGCTTACAAAAAGCTGGAAGAGGTCGTTGCTGAAGAATATAAGCTCGGTGTGTTAAAAGACAGCAAGGAGGATTCAAAATGACAGGAATTATCTGTTCGGGCTTTGGTGGTCAGGGCGTTTTGACCATGGGTCTCATTTTGGCCAATACGGCGATGCTGGCCGGAAACGAAGTCACCTGGATCCCGTCTTACGGGGCAGAAATGCGAGGCGGAACCGCCAACTGCAGCATCAAGATCAGCGATGAGCCGATCGCAAGCCCTTATGTCAATAAAATCGATGTACTCATCGCCATGAATGAACCTTCTTTAAAGAAATTCGAAAACGATGTGGTTCCCGGCGGCATGATCATCGTCAATACATCCATCGTCAAGGAAAAAGTTGGCAGAAGCGATGTGAAGATCGTTGAGATCAACGCCAATGATATCGCCGTTGAATTGAACAATCCCAGGGCTGTGAACCTGATCGTTCTTGGTACGTTCGTCGGCGCTACCGGCGTTTTGACCAAGGATGACATGTCCAACGGGATCGTGAAGTATTTTGAAAAGAAAAAAATCGATAACACGTTAAATCTTAAGGCATACGAAGAAGGGTTCGCCGTTGGCGAAGCCCAAAAGGGATAGACTATGAGCATCAGCAATCTTTTGAAGCCGAATGTCATAGCCGTGATCGGCGCTTCGGACAGACCCGGCTTTTCCAGGAGCACGTGCAAGAACCTGCTCTATACGGAAGAACCTAAAAAGGTTTATTTTATCAACCCGAAGAAAGATGAATTATACGGAAAAAAGTGTTACAACAACCTGGCCGAACTGCCCGAATCCCCGGATCTGGTGATTCTTTGCGTCAATGCCGGGCTGGTCCCGCAAATGCTGCGGGAAGCGGCTGCCGTGGGATGTCATTCGGCAGTGGTCTATGCCAGCGGATACGGCGAAACCGGAACACCGGAAGGCAAGAGGCTCCAGCAGGAACTGCTGGATCTGTGCATCGAACTTGATATGCTTCTGATGGGACCCAATTGCGCGGGTTACATCAACTTTATCGACGAGGTCTATGCTTTTGGACTGGAAGTGGACAAAGCGGAAAGAAAAGGCAGAGTAGGCCTCATTTCCCAGAGCGGCCAGGTTGGCTTGAATGCCGTCGACATGGAGCACATGGATTACTCCTACATCATCTCTGCCGGAAACAGCTTTGTAGTGAGCATGGAAGAATACTTTGACTTCCTTGTGGATGATCCGGATACGGCAGTCGTCTCGCTTTACCTGGAAGGCGTCAAGCGTCCGAAGGATTTTGTGAAAGTGCTGGAAAAAGCAGCGAAGAAGAAAAAGCCGGTCGTGATCCTCAAAACCGGCCGCTCAGAGAAAGGAAGCCAGATTGCCAGTTCCCATACGGGAAGTCTGTCCGGCGCCGACAAGGTATTTGACGCCATGTTCGAGAAATACGGCGTGATCCGGGTCTGGGACATGGAAGAGCTGCTGTCGACCTCGCAGATGTTTTCCGTTCTGGACAAGCTTCCGGAAGGACCCAACCTCTGCGCCATGTGTCTCTCTGGAGGAGAAACAGCGATCTCTGCTGATTTCGGCGATGAGGTCGGACTCCATTATCCGGCTTTTGAACCGGCGACACTGGAAAAGGTAAGGGCGCTTCTGCCGTCCTATTCCACACCGAACAACCCACTGGACACCACCGCTACACTGGCCCATGATCCGGAAGGATATGCGAACCTGGTCAAGACCATCATGAGCGATCAGGATATCCATATGATCGTATGCGGGTTTACGCCGCATCCCACCCTGGACAGCGATGTTACATTGCACATTGCCCAAGCCCTGGTCAAAGCAAAAGAGGGTGCCGACGCGAAACCGGTCCTGATGATGCCGTTTATGGAATGCTCCCGTGCACCGGAGATCCGAAATCTGCTGCGGGACGCCGGTATTCCGATCCTGCCCACCAGCACATATGGGTTTAAACTGATCAAGCATTTGGCGAACTTCGTGACTTACGATTGTTCTGAGAAAGAATCTGCCTGCGGTCCGGCGGACGAAAGTCTGACGGAAAAGACGCTGACGTATCTCTCAGAATTCGAAGGCAAGAAAAAGCTGGCCGAGTGGGGCATCCCGTCTGCAGAATCCAGATTGGTAAACACGCTGGACGAGGTAAAAATGGCCGTGGAAGAGCTCGGATTTCCGCTGGTAGCGAAAATCTGTTCTGCGGATATTCTCCACAAAACCGATATCGGCGGCGTCCGTTTGGGCATCAATGATATGGATAGCGCAGAAAAAGCCTTTGCAGAGATCCTGGCGAATGCTGCCAAGCATTGTCCGGATGCCAATGTCGAAGGCGTACTGTTCCAAAAGATGGTGGAAAAAGGACTTGAGATCATCATCGGCGTCAAGAACGATCCGCAGCTGGGACCTGCCGTCATGTGCGGGCTGGGCGGCGTGTTCGTTGAACTGTTCAAGGATGTGTCTCTCTGTCCTGCGCCGGTCAGCAGAAAAGAAGCAACAGATATGGTATTGTCCTTGAAATCCGCAAAGCTGATCACCGGATATCGCGGTTCTGCACCGCTGGATCTGGATGCATTGGTGGATGTGATCGTCAAGGCAGGCGAAATGGCGAAAGACCAGAAGAACACGTTGGTGGAAATGGACATCAATCCGCTGTTCGTGTACGAGAAAGGCGTGTGTGCCGTGGACGCAGTCCTGGCCTATGCCGAATAACAGTAGAAAAGCAACAGAAACAGGAGGCCGAAAGGCCTCCTGTTTCTGTTGTGTGGCTATTCTCCCTGCACTTGAACCAGCACTTTGCGCTTTGCGGAGGGTCCGTCAAATTCCATAAAGTAAATGTCCTGGGCGCCGCCCCGGATCAATTCCCCGTCGATGATCGGAAAATGGCAGTGATTGCCGGTAATGTGGGCTTTGATATGCCCTGTAGGATTGCCGCCGGTGGATCCGTAGTCCGGCAGCATGTGCGCGTGGCTGTACGGATGGTCTTCCGGTATGATTTTTTTGAGAAATGCATCGATATCGCTCTCCAGACATTCCAGCGCTTCGTTCACTGCAATACCTGTTGTCGTGTGCTTTGTGAGTACAGTGAGCATACCATCCCGGATCCCGCTTTCCTTGGCTGCTTGTTCCACATCTTTTGTGATAAGGATAAATTGAATATATTTGTCTGTCATGTAGGACAGTTCTTTGTTGAATATCATGGCGCCTCCTTATCGATTCAGCCGGAGAAATTCCATGGCGTTGCCGCCTCGGATCAAATCCAGCGTGCTGTCGCGAAATCCCAGCTTCGTGATGGCGTCGGCCATCCGAATCTGCTCAAATCTGGGGTTGTTGCTGCCGAACATCACCTGGTTTCGCAAGCTGCGGTCGATCCATGTGAGCGGGATCTCCTGCGTAAAAACATGTCTGTAGAATTCGATGGCGCTGTCAAAATACAGAAGTGCCGTATCTGCATAGACATTCTTATACTTTACCATCAGCATGGCGGTCTCTTTGACCCAGGGCCAGCCGAAGTGACCCAGGCAGATCCGAAGCGCAGGACGGCGCATGGCCAGCTCTTCAAAGACGAGAGGGCGAGCGAAATGCGTTGGCGCATCGGGTTCCCAGGACAGACCGCTGTGGAAAAGGATGGGCTTGTCGTACTTTTGACAGATGTCGTACAGGGCATCCAGTTTCGGGTCTGAGGGATAGAAATGCTGTCTGGACGGGTGAAGCTTCAACCCGGTCAATTCTAGCTCAGAGAAGGCAAATTCCAG
>DPKU01000195.1 GCA_003542355.1 Clostridiales bacterium
GGATGACCTTGTCCAGCACCAGCCGGGCATCTTGTATTTCCTTGATTGTGATCATATTCTATGCCTCCTGTCCGACTCAATTATATCACAGCAGAGAATCGGCTGCCACTGTTGACAAGAGATAATGATTATCTTATAATCATCTTAACATAACGATGTTTCAAGTATAGAGGAGAATATCATGCGCTACGAAGAATATGCGAAGAAACTTGCAGACGACTACCTGAAAAGCGGCATCATAGATGGAAAAAATTTTCCGGATATCGAACTCTATATCGATCAAATGGCCAAGTGCCTCAATCAGGAGCTTCGTCTCTACGGTGACGGGAAGAGCACACCGATCACAAAAGCCATGATCAGCAACTATACCAAGCATCAAATGATCCCGGGACCGGTGGGAAAGCACTACACCAAGGATCATCTCATCTTTATGACGCTTGTCTACTATTTAAAAGGCTGTTTCAGCATGGAAGAGATCCGGCGATTGATGAAGCCGCTTTTGGACAACTACACTTCCGATTGGGATGACCCCATCGATTTTGTAAGCATGTATGCAGAGATCATCGACTTTGTACGCAAAACTGAAGCCGATCTGCCACGCCGTCTGGAACAGCAGATCAGCGACGTCAAAAAGTTTCTGGCCAACAGGGACACGGCCGACGACGATACATCGGAGCTGATGATGCTGGTCACTACGTTGGTCATGCGGTCCAACGCTGAGCGATTCATTGCAGAAAAACTTTTGGACGAGTATTTTGAAAACCTGAAGAAAAGCAGCAAAAAGAAATAGAGAACCTCTGGCTGATGCCAGCAAAAGAAAAAGGACCTGTCGGTCCTTTTTTTATACTTTCTTTGGCGGCCGGAGGCCGTAATATTGATAATAGTTCGTCTGGATCCGTCCATTGTACAGCTTTCTGCGCCGATCAGCCGGCCGGCCGAAACGGCCTTCGAAGGAAGGATCCGCAGTGATCAGGAACAGTGACCAGGTCGGATTCTGCTGAAAAAATCCGGACAAGAACCGATAGATATCGTTCAGTTCCTTTTGCTGTCCGATCCGCTGCCCATAGGGCGGATTCGTGATGAGCACGCCGTATTCCTTTTCTGCTGTGAGGCGATGCAGCGGTGCGATCTTAAAATCGATGCAGTCCTCCACACCGGCCTCCAGTGCGTTGGCGCGGGCTGCTTCCACTGCATTTTTATCCCGGTCGCAGGCAAGGATCTGCAGCGGCGTATCGTGGGCGATGGCATCGAAAGCTGCCTTCTTCTCCTCTTTCCAGAGCCCCGCAGGGATCGCTGGCCAGTCCTGGGCAGCGAAGGAACGGGACAGGCCGGGAGCGATATTGCGGCCAAGCATCGCCGCTTCGATGGCCAGGGTGCCAGATCCGCACATGGGATCCACCATGGGGCGGTCCGGTCGAAAAAAGGACAGCTGCACCAGTGCCGAGGCCAGGGTCTCTTTGATGGGCGCTTCCACATCACGAACACGATACCCTCTTTTGTGCAAGCCGGCGCCGCTGGTATCCAGCATCACCGTCACCTGGTTTTTCAGAATGGAAAAGCGCACGGGAAACAAGGCGCCCGTCTCGGGAAACCACTCCTGTTCATAGGTTTGCTGCAGACGTTTGACCATGGCTTTTTTCATAATCGCCTGACAATCCGGCACACTGTGCAGATCGGATTTGACCGAGCCGCCGGTCACCGTAAACTTTCCGTCGGGCGGGATCCACTCCTCCCAGGGGATGGCGGCGCAGTTTTGGAACAGATCCTCAAAGCTGAGCGCTTCAAATTCTGCCATTTTAACGTAGACCCGGTCTGCGCATCGCAGCCAAAGGTTGGAACGGACCAGTCCCCGTTCATCGGACGTATACGTGATCCGGCCGTCCCGGGAGTCGGTGACCTGATACCCCAAGGATTCCACTTCCCGTTTCACCACCGCTTCCAGGCCAAAGGTGGCCGTAGCGATCAAATCCAGTTTTGACATCTTATCTCCTTATTATGAAAGGCTTATACGCATGAGGCGAAAGTCTCTTATCTTGCATTATACTATAATTGTGTGCTAAATTGTCTGCATCTGCAGAACTTCTGATCGGACTGTAAAAATGAATCTTTCAACAAAGCAAAAAAAATACACCAACTCCCTCCGTCGATCGGATTGGATCCTGCCGATCCTGTTGCCGAGCCTGCTGATCGGTCTTTTTTATCTGACAAAGGATCTGCCCGGTTTTATGGAAAAAGTCTTCCGGGGGCTGACGGTGCCGATAGGAAACCAGCTGGCGAAATGGACGTCTCCGATTCCTTTTTCCCTGGGAGAAGCGCTTCTGATCCTGCTGATCCTTGGGAGTGTGCTGCACATCCTGCGAGGGGTTTGGGTGCCTGCCGAAAAGAGAGAACGAATTCGCAGCTTGCTCGTGCGCACCGTCCATGTGGCGGGCATATGTCTCTGGTTGTGGGCGGGCGTTTCCTGGCTCTGGAATATCGGCTATTTCGTCCCCGGAATTTCGGAAACGCTGGACCTGGAGCGGGG
>DPKU01000101.1 GCA_003542355.1 Clostridiales bacterium
AATCTGATTGGTGAAGGTGCCGCCCGGTACGATGGCCTGCCTGGCATACGCCAGGGCTCCTTCCAGGACAGGGATCTGCCAGGAAAGGAGACTGAGGGAGCAATCCGTATCGTCAAACATTTCGAAGGCGTGTCCCAGCAGACCGAAGCCGGTCACATCGGTGGATGCGTGGATCGGAAAGCCTCTGGATACTTCGAAAGCCGTCTTGTTCAGCTCCGCCATGGTTTCGATCACCCGTTTTTTTTCTTCCGGTGTGATCACGCCGATGGTCGCAGCGGAATTCAACGTGCCTATCCCGATGGGTTTTGTCAGGATCAGGACGTCGCCCTCCCGGACGCCGTTGTTGGTCCTGATGTCTTTGGGGTGGGCGAAGCCTGTCACAGACAGGCCGTATTTGGGCACCGGATCCTTGATCGTATGTCCGCCGGTGATGATGGCGCCGGCCTCAGCCACTTTGTCGTAGCCGCCCCGGAGGATGCTTTCGACGGATGCCAGGGGGAAGTCCTCCGGATAGCATAAGATGTTCAATGCCAGCTTGGGATGGCCGCCCATGGCGTATACGTCCGATAGGGCGTTGGCGGCCGCTATGCGGCCGAAGTCGTAAGGGTCGTCGGTGACCGGCGGGAACATATCCACAGTCTGGATGATCGCTGTCGTTTCGTTGAGTTTATAAACAGAAGCATCATCCGAAGTGTCAAAGCCCACCATCAGGTTCGGGTCGGAAAATTTTGGAAGCTTGCACAAAACTTGTGCAAGGGCGCCAGGGCCTACTTTGGCGGCTCAGCCGCTGTGATTGGCCATATCCAGCAAATTGGGTTTGTCTTTTGACATGATGATCCTCCTTTCTATGCACAGTATAGCGATTATATCGGAAATTCTTTCTTTTGAAAACCCTTTTGGGTCATGTATAATGAATAAAAGCCATTGTGATAGTGAAACCGGAGCAGCATATGAACAATATCATCATCGGTACCGCCGGCCATGTGGACCACGGGAAGACCTGCCTGATTCGCGCCCTGACCGGCATCGATACGGACCGCCTTAAGGAAGAAAAACAGCGCGGGATCACCATCGAGCTGGGCTTTGCCGACATGAAGGCGCCTGACGGCACCGATATCGGGATCATCGATGTGCCCGGCCACGAGAAGTTCATCCGGAATATGCTGTCGGGCATCGGCGGGATCGATCTGGTGCTGCTGGTGATCGCTGCTGACGAGGGCGTAATGCCTCAAACACTGGAGCATCTGGACATTCTGAAGCTGCTGAACATCCGGAGAGGAATCATCGTTGTCACGAAATCGGATGTAGTGGACGAGGAGTGGATGGAACTGGTCCACGCAGATATCCGGGCCACCGTCAAAGGCTCATTTTTGGAGCAGGCTCCCATCATCGATGTTTCCTCCAAGACAGGCCACCAGATCGATCTGCTGCGGGATACGATCTTTGAAATGGTCAAAATGCCGGGAAAGAGAAACAATGACCCCGGGCTGCTGCGGATGCCCATCGACCGTGTATTCACCATCGGAGGTTTTGGCACGGTGGTGACGGGCACGCTTTTGGAGGGGACGATCAAAGTAGGGCAGCCTGTCATGATCTATCCCCAGGAACGGACAGCCAGAGTGCGGAACCTTCAAGTCCACGGAATCATGGTGGAATCGGCTTCGGCCGGTCAGCGGACAGCGGTCAATCTGACCAACATCAAGAAGGAGGATCTTTCCAGAGGGCAGGTCCTGGCTGCGGAAAACAGCCTCCGCCCTACGCTCATGCTGGATGTGCGCCTTCACTTGCTGGAGAGCACGAAGCGAAAGCTGGAAAACGGGAGTCGTCTTCATCTTCATTTCGGATCCGATGAAGTGCTGTGCAAGGCTGTATTGCTGGACAGGGAAGAACTGATCGGGGGAGAAAGCTGTTATGCCCAGCTTCGGCTGGAAGCGCCGATCGCACTGAAACAGGGAGACTATTTTGTGGTCCGCTACTATTCTCCCTTGGAGACCATCGGCGGCGGGTCCGTACTGGATGCAAATCCGAAAAAGCATAAAAGAAACGACACATCGGTTTTGGAGGCATTGGAAATCAAAGAAAAGGGCGAGGATTCCGATCTTCTGGAGCTGATGATCAAAGAGCAGAGTCGTGTGTTTCCGGAGGTCGGCACACTGGCAAAACAGGCAGGAATGACGTTGGAAGAAGCGCTGGCGCATTGCCGGGCCGGCGTGGATCGCGGCGTGCTGGTGCCGCTGACAGAAAAAGTGTTTGTACACAGCGATTTCATAGCAGAAGCAGCAACAAAAGCTGAAAAGATCCTGAATGCGTATCATAAAAAGGAGCCTCTTTCTCCCGGGATCGTTAAGGAAGAATTCCGCAACAAGCTTAGCTTGTCTCTTCGTGTAAACGACCAGCGTCATCTGGAAAAAGTGATCGCGATTCTGGCAGGAAGAGAGCTTCTGGAGTGGAAAGCCACCACGGTGGCACTTTCCGGATTTCAGGTGGAATACACGGAAAAGCAGAAAGCGAAAATGGAGGAATTCAGACAATCCTTCCGAACATGGAGTCACGAACCACCCGAGATCGACGACATTCTCAGCGGTTGCACGGACCGCCAGGAATGCCGGGCACTGCTGGGTGCTCTGGCTTCGGACGGGACGCTCATTCGCTTGAATCCCGCAACCTATATCGACGCTGTGATCCTGAGCCGGGTCATCGAGAAAGTCAAGCACCACATCGAAGCGCAAGGCAGCATCACGCTGGCCGAACTGCGGGACGAGCTTCAGACATCAAGAAAATACGCCATGCAGATTCTGGAGTATTGCGATGGCGCAAAGATCACCCGGCTGGAAGGAGATCGCAGGGTGTTTCATGAATGATTTTCATGAATATAAACTTGTACAGAAAGGCGGTCTGTGATAGACTGAAAACACAATAAAATACGCGTACGAAAAGTGCGGGAGAGGGACGATAGTCACACCGAAGGAATAAGTTTGATCCCCGGCCAAGGGACAGGCGATGATCTCAGGTAAACGGACCGCATTTGGACGCAACTCTGGAGAGCGAAAGCACCGTAGGGGCAATCTCACAGGAGAGAAACTCTCAGGTCATACACAGAGCAGGAAGGCATTTAGTTTTCCTGTTCTTTTTTATTCGCAATACTTTGTGGAGGCGATCGTGATTATTACAAACAATCCATCCGTTAGAAGCACATACGAGAATTCTCACAACATTCTTTTTATAGAGGGAAATTACAGGGATGTTCTGGTGAAAGC
>DPKU01000055.1 GCA_003542355.1 Clostridiales bacterium
TGGAGGTCGATGTCCGAAGCTTTGGCGTCAGGACGCCCCCGTGCACCAGGGAGAATCCCTCCTATGGCATATTAGGCATGTTTCATATTTTGCCGCCTGCGATTGCCTGGCTTTGGCGGCTGGTGGCGCCCAGAGGCCACAACAATCCCAGCATCACGGACTCTGTCGGGATGAGCAGTGAAGGCGTCGGATCCTATTGGCCCTTTGCAACCGGGAAAATGGTAGAGCAGGCCAACCTATTATTGGAGCAAGTCGTTCGATCTGCCAACACCCGCTATGTCCTGATCCCCAATCAGCATATCGGCGCCTATCAAGTCGGCTTTATGCCTCAGTGGATCGCAAGAGAGTACATCGCCCGCAGAGGAAGCGCAAAATTCAAACCGGAGCATCTGGTGCCGGCACGCTGTCCCTTGTTCGGTTATGCGCTGGAATCGCTGAAGGTCGACGGACACTACATCCGCAAAGCCTTTTTGCAGCCGGAGACCCAGTCCGAGGTGGGCAACGAAGGGTACGACGAAGGAGCGCGGATCCTCACTGAATTTTTTACAAGGGAAGTCGAAAAGTTCGATACACCGCTGCTGGATCCGCTGGGACAAAAGATCATTCATTTGTTTTTAAGCGGTGCCACTGCGGCTGAATATGCCGACTTGATACCGATGAAGTATTAAAGCGCTATATAAAAAAGCGCTAAAGTTTTTGTGGTTTCGTCCGACATGTACGTTGTAGGTTATTGTCATCGGAAACAACGAGGCGTACCATGCGGATCACGGAATCCCAGATCAACATGAGCAGCAGGCATTCTTTCGCTGCGCACAAGCAGGAATCGGAATCATTGAATGTCTGGAACAATACCGGGCAGGATATATTGATGCTTTCCGAAGAAGGCAAGCAAAGGGGCGTGCAAGCGCAGGATCTTGACGAGCCTTCCTCGCCATCCGAGTGCGACGGGATGTCTCTCAGCGCAGAGGACGAGTTGAAAATCAAGCTGTTGGAAACCTTCCTTCAGAAACTCTTTCACAAAAAAGTAAAAATACGGATCCCGGAAATCCCTTCCGCAGAAGTCCATTCTGCGTCAAGTCTGAAGATTTTCGCAAACAGCAATGAGCTGCAGCCGGGAGCCGCTTCATCGGGCTTTGGCCTTTCCTACAGCTATGCCAGCAGCTATCAGGAAACCGAATCCATGACCTACTCGTCTCAAGGCATAGTCAGGACATCGGACGGAAAAGAGATTGCCTTTGACCTCACCATGAATCTGTCAAGAAGCTTTGCATCTCAGGAGACTTTCAGTTTGCAGTTGGGTGCGGCAAAAGTGGATCCTTTGGTCATCAACCTCGACGCTCCTTCGGCCGGCCTGTCCGAGCTGAAGATCCGTTTTGATCTGGATTCGGACGGAAACGCGGAGGAAATTCACTTTCTTTCAGAAGGAAGCGGGTTTTTAGCGCTGGATCATAACGGCGACGGCAAGATCAACAACGGAAGCGAGCTGTTCGGTCCCAACAGAGGGGACGGATTTGCCGAGCTGGCCGAGTACGATGTGGACGGAAACAACTGGATCGACGAGGCCGATGCTGTTTTTCAAAGACTGTCTGTTTGGACGAAGGATGAATTTGGCAATGACCGGCTCCTGACGATTGCAGAAGCGGGGGTCGGCGCAATCTATCTGGGTCATATCGATACCGGGTTCACTTACAAAGACAGCAGCAATGCTTCGTTGGCTGAGCTTGCAAAAACCGGTATTTTCCTCAAGGAAAGCGGGTCGGCGGGCACGATACAGCATATCGACTATTTCGTGTAAACGTTCAATAGAAAGAGCCCTGTGCATACGATCAGCGTATGCACAGGGCTCTTTTTTATTATCGGGATCAGATCAACCCGGACTCTTGCAGGAGCCGGCGGACCATCACGGCGACTTCTGCTCGAGTGATCGGCGTACCCGGTGAAATAGACGAGGCGGTTTTTCCCGTCACGATGCCGGTCTTGAGGCATGTAGCGGCGCTGTCCTTGGCATAAGCCGACAGCCGACTGCTGTCGGAAAATGCGGCGAGGAGCCCGGCTTTTTCCGTATCGTTAAGGTCTGCTGACAGGCCTGTCAGCTTCATGGCTCTTGCGATCATCGTCATAGCCTGTTCCCGGGTGATCGTATCCTGGGGGCCGAATTGCGTACTGTTGTAGCCGGTGATGATGCCGTAGGCGCCGGCAGTGTTCACATATCCACGGAACCAGTCGCCGGTACGGACGTCCCCGAAGCTGCTTGCTGTATCATCGGCGGAAAGTCCCAGCGCCCGGACCATGATGGTGGCAAACTCCGCCCGGGTCATGTTCCGGTCTGGCTCGTAGGCGCCTTTGCCTGCGCCCGTGACCACCATTCTGGAGCCCATGTCGTTGACGGCTTCTTTCGCCCAGTGGCTCGCCATGTCGCTAAAGGTCACCGGATTGTAGATGACAGAGTAGACGCTGTTGGTGAGACTGTTGATCTTGGCGTAGTATTTGCCGTTGATCTGGATGATCTGAGTCGGCACATGACGGAATGTACAGTCATCGTTGAGCACGATGCCTGTGGTGATTTTAGCGGGATCCACGCCGTCGGGGATGGCCACCGTGCGTTCCACGTAGCCGTTGAATCTGGAAACCCCAATGGTCCTGTCTCCGCTGGTGCATGTGATTTCAAACTGCA
>DPKU01000098.1:0-270 GCA_003542355.1 Clostridiales bacterium
CCGGATTTTTTGCACAGTTGAAAGTATAGCACAGGGGTTTGAAAAGCTCAAGGCAAAATTGGGGCTTTCTTACGATAATACGGCATGGATCAGCGGACGGGGTTCCGGCCGGTTTTCGCCGATGACGAAGGCTTCGCCGGCTTCTTGAATGCCAAGCTTCAGCTTCTCGAGATCGTCGGCAGAAAGGACAGCGAGTACCTCTCCTTTTCTTACGGGATCCCCCACTTTCTTTTCCAGCACCAGGCCGGCGGAAAGGTCGATGCTATCGTC
>DPKU01000098.1:421-5389 GCA_003542355.1 Clostridiales bacterium
GCCATTTTTTTGCCTTCTTCGGGGGTTTGGGCTTTTCCCCCGGCAAAGATCATGTGACCGGCCAGGGCCAGACAGAGTTCCTGGATGTCTGCGGGGCCGTTTCCCTGCAAGGTCTCGCAGGCTTCGATCACTTCCAGGCTGTTGCCTACGGCCCGGCCCAGGGGCTGGTCCATATCGGTGATCAGGGCCACTGTGGTCTTGCCGGCGTTCTTGCCGATCTCCACCATCAGGGCGCCCAGTTCCCGGGCGGCCTTCTCGGTTTTCATAAAAGCGCCGCTGCCGCACTTGACGTCCAGCACGATGGCCTGGCTGCCCGAGGCCAGCTTTTTACTCATGATGCTGGCCGCAATGAGGGACACGTTGTCCACGGTGGCAGTGACGTCCCGGAGGGCGTAGAGCTTCTTGTCTGCGGGGGCGACGTCGGCGGTCTGGCCGATGATGGCCATGCCGGAGGTCCGGACCGCCGCGATGAATTCCTCTTCGCTGAGCTGGACCCGAAATCCGGGAATGGCTTCCAGCTTGTCGATGGTTCCGCCGGAAAAGCCCAGGCCGCGGCCGGACATCTTGGCCACGGTGACGCCGCAGGCGGCGGCCAGAGGGGCCACGATCAGGGAGGTCTTGTCTCCCACCCCGCCGGTGCTGTGCTTGTCCACCTTGACACCGGGCAGCGCCGACAGGTCGATCACATCGCCGGAGGCCAGCATGGCGTCGGTGAGGGCAAAGGTCTCTTCCTTGTTCAGGCCTTGAAAACAGATGGCCATGAGCAGCGAAGAGGTCTGGTAATCGGGAATGGTATCGTCGGAAATGCCCCGGATGAAGAAGACCAGTTCTTCCCGGGTAAGTGTTTCTCCGTCCTTCTTTTTCTGGATCAGTTCCACCATATTCATTGCTTCAGGATCTCCTTTATAAAGCTGGTCCCGATGGGGGTCTTCTCATCGATCCCCAGGTAGTCCAGGATCGTAGCGGCGATGTCGGCAAAGCTGTTCCGGGTCCCCAGGTCTTTGCCGGGGGCCACGCCGGCGCCCAGGATCAGCAGGGGCACGGCTTCCCTGGTGTGGTCCCAGCCCGTATGGTGGGGATCGTTGCCGTGGTCGGCGCAGAGCATCAGAAGATCTTCGGGCTGCATCGCCGCCAGGATCTCCGGCACGCGTGCGTCGAATTCCTCCAGAGCTACAGCATAACCTTCCGCATTCCGCCGGTGACCGAACTTGGAATCGAAATCCACTAAATTCGTAAAGATCAATCCTCCAAATGCCTCTTTCATGGCGACCAGGGTCTTGTCCACGCCATCCTGATTGCTTTCGGTATGGACCGAACGGGTAATGCCGCTGCCGTTGAAGATATCGCTGATCTTCCCTACGGCATACACTTCCTGTCCGTTCCGGCTGATCAGGTCCAGCAGCGTGGCTTCCGGCGGCGAGACCGCGTAGTCCTTTCGATCGGAGGTGCGGGTGCGCTTGCCGCTTTCATCGATGATGTAGGGCCGGGCGATCACTCGTCCGCAGGACCAGGGTCCCACTAGCATTTCCCGGGCGATCTCACACATTTCGTAGAGGCGCTCCAACGGGATCACAGCGGTATTGGCGGCGATCTGAAAAACGCTGTCGGCCGAGGTATACACGATGGGCCGACCGGTTTTTTCGTGCTCCGAGCCTAAGGTGTCCAGGATCTCGGTGCCCGAGGCTGCGTAATTGCCCAGTACGGCGCAGCCGATCGCCGCCTCGTACTTCTCAATAAACGCCTCGGGGAATCCATCGGGATACGTCTGGAACGGCTCCTCGGTCAGGATCCCAGCGATCTCCCAGTGTCCGGTGATCGTGTCCTTTCCTTTGGAAGCTTCCCTTAACCGCCCGAAGGCTCCTGCAGACACAGGGATCGTTTTCACGCCTTCCACGCCGGCGATATTTCCCAGACCCATATCCACAAGATTTGGGATCTGAAAAGGCTCCCTCGCTCCCGCAAGACTTCTCAACGTGTTGCTTCCTTCGTCTCCGTACTGCGCCGCATCTGGCAGCGCGCCGATCCCCAGGCTGTCCAGGACGATGATGATTGCTCTTTTCATGATTTCACTCCACGATCAATTTCGGTTCCCCGTTCAGCTTGTCCAGCGAGCACAACAGATACTCTACGCCGTCATACATCCCCTGGGGACCGCTGTAGTAGGCCGTCTCTCCGTGCAGGTGGCCGTAGACCACCCGCACGGCGCCGGCCTGTGCGAAGGCTTCGGTAAAGCCCGAGGCCTGCTTGCGTTCGTTCATGGGCGGAAAATGCATCGTGCCGATCAGCTGTTTTTGGATCCCGGCCTCTTCCGCCCGCTTTCGGCAAGCCAGTGCATCCTTGAGCGAAAGATCCAGCCGGATCAGTTCCCGCTCATAGATCTTGCGGTCCGTTGCTTCTTCGAAGTCCTTGTCTCCCGGACAAAGCCACCCCCGGGATCCGGCAATGATAAAATCCGCACCCTCATAGCAGTTGTTTTGCAGAAAGAACAGAGAATCATGAATGTCTGCCATCTTCTTGAGCGAGCCCCACCACAGGTCATGATTTCCTCGCAGAAGCACCTTCGTGCCCGGCAGTTCCGCGATCCAAAGAAGATCCGGGATCGCATCCCGCAAATGCATGGCCCAGGAGATATCCCCGGGGATGAGCACCGTGTCTTCCGGCCGGATCAGCTCCCGCCATCGCTCCTGCAGTTTTTCCGTATGGCGCACCCAGGGGCCGCCATAAATATCCATGGGCTTATCCACCTGTCCCCCGAAGGTGAGATGGAGATCCCCGATCGCATATAAACTCATTCTTCCCTTTGTATTTCTCCGGCCAGGTCCTGAACACTGCGCAGCGTCCGCTGAATGCTGCGCGTTCTGGTCCCCACCAGTTTATCCAACTCTTCGTTGGCCTGGTTCAGACGCTGCTGGGTCGCGGCCAGCACATCGCCGAACTTGTCGAATTCACTCTTGACGGCACCCAGGATGTTCCACACCTGGCCCGAATGCTTCTGGATCGCCAGGGTTTTGAAGCCCATTTGCAAACTGTTCAGCAGGGCCGCCATGGTGGCCGGTCCGGCTACCATCACCTTGTTTTCTCTTTGAAGCGTCTCCATGGCGCCCAGATTCACCGCCTCGGCGTACAAGCCCTCGAAAGGCAGGAACAGCACGGCAAAATCCGTGGTGCCCGGCGGATCGATATACTTATCGTGGATGTCTTTGGCGGATTTCCGCAGGGCATCCACCAGCATGCGGCGGGTCTGAACGATGGCCTGCTGATCGCCGGTCTCGTAGGCGTTCATCAGATTGGCATAGGTGTCGCCGTGAAATTTTGCGTCGATGGGCAGCCAGATGGTCTGACCTCCGTCTCCAGGCATCTTGACGGCGAATTCCACCCGTTCGCCACCTTCCCGGCGAGTACAAACGTTCTCCTCGTACTGCTCCTTTGACAGGATCTGTTCCAAAATGGCGCCCAGCTGTATTTCTCCAAGGATCCCCCGGGTCTTTACGTTGGACAGGACCTTTTTCAAGTCGCCTACGCCGGAGGCCAGGGATTGCATCTCACCCAGTCCCTTGTAAACCTCTTCCAGGCTTTTGCGTACGGATTCGAAGGATTTGCTGATCCGTTCTTCCAGAGTCTGCTGAAGCTTTTCGTCCACGGTCTGACGCATGCGCTCCAGCTGCTGATGGTTGTCCTGCTGCAGGGAAGAAAGGCGGTTTTCCATGGTCACTCGTATGTTTTCCAGCTTCTGCTCGTTTTGCATCGCCCCTTCCGTCATGGTCTGATGGAGGGTCTGGAAGCTCATCTGCATATAGGAAGTCAATTCCTTCCGGTTTTCCCGCAGTTCACGGCGAAAAACGGATANNCAAGGTTTTCTGTCATAGGTTCCTCCCTTTCTGCACCGGTATATTATATCACATGAGAAAGCTTGCCGCCAATATGACCGCAAGCTTTCCATACGTTTTAAGTCTCAGTTCAATTATACCCCTGCAGGCCTGCGGTTTTTGACTCTCATAAGCTGCACAGCGATCACAAGTCCGACGACGGCCAGTCCTGCGATATCGGTCATGGTACCCGGAATGATCATGCCCAAACCGGCGGCAATAAAGATGATCCGCTCATACCAGGTGCAATGATCCTGCACGAAACCGGCCAGTCCGCCGGACAGCGAGTACATCCCAAGCAATGCGGTCCCTACGTTTTGCACCACCGCAAAGAACGTTGTATCGATCAGGAGCATCGATGGGTTCAGAACGAAAATATACGGGACAATAAACGCACCGATAGCGATACGCGTAGCCGTCACACCCGTCTTGAACGGTTCGCCTTTGGCAATGGCCGAGCCGGCCATTGCAGCCAAAGCCACCGGCGGCGTGATATCCGCCACGATCCCGAAATAGAACACGAACAGGTGGGCGCTCATGATGATGGCCATCGTAGACGAATCCAGACCGTTCATGGTCGTAAGGAGACCGATGAGCGCCGGCGCGCAGATCGTGGACGTGATCAGATAATTGGCCGTTGTGGGCACCCCCATGCCCAGCACGATGGACGATATCATGGTAAAGAACATCAACAGATAAATGTTGTTGCCCGCCAGGCTGGCCAATCCGGTGGCAAACTTCAGCCCAAGCCCCGTGAGCGTCACCGTTCCCACGATCATACCCGCCATGCCGCAGGCCACAGCCACGGTCAAGACGTTTCGGGCGCCCTTTTGCAGGGCATCTACCACATCCAGAGGATCAAAGCCCAGCTTTTCCGCAAGAGTCGTTCCCTTCCGTCCGTTGACGACAAAGCACAGGATAAGCCACAGCAGGATCGCCCAGGGCGCGTATTTTGTAAAGATGATGTCGAAGTTCATGGCCCCGACCATGGCGGCCACGGGAATCACGGCCCACCAGTTGATGCTGTAGGCCATGAGCGAGGTGAGGATGGCGCCGAGGGCTGCGTAGGATGGCGTCACCTTGCTGGCCAGCATGTAGATCA
>DPKU01000030.1 GCA_003542355.1 Clostridiales bacterium
CCGTGATCATCCCCAATGCCGAGCTGATGGCCCGCTATCGCAAAGTACTGGGCACCTGGGCTATGAATCTGGATACCACTTTCGGCACCATTGCCGTGGAGACTCTCTACAGCGATCCGGACTGCGAGGCCTGGCTGGAGGCTGTGGTAGCGTACCTGCGGAAAAATGTGGAGTATGCGACCGATGTTGTGAATACCCGCATCCGTGGTGTCCGGACCCGATGCCCTGAGGGAACGTATTTGATGTGGCTGGACTTTACGGATACCGGTCTGCGGGGCCTGGCACTCAAAGAGTTTCTCATCAGGGAAGTACATCTCGATCTGTCCGAGGGCTCGGAATTCGATCCGGAGAACCAGACGCACATGCGCATGAACCTGGCTTGCCCCTATGCGATAGTCCAGGAAGCCATGAAGCGTCTGGAAGCTGCTGTGAACGGGCGCACTTCAGGATAAACAGGAAAGGAGTCCGTATTGTCCCAAAGCATATATACCCACGATACGATCTACATACCGCCCAGAGAAGAAGGGAGCGCTCCTTTGGAGGTGGCCCTGGGCTGCAGCTGGGGACAGTGCACTTTCTGCGATTTTGCCCGGGATGCCTTTCGGATCCTTCCCCGTAACAAGATCCTGGAGAACATCGAAGGCTTGTCTCGTCTTTTCCCGGATAAAGAGAGGGTGTTTTTTCTGGGAGAAAACGCCTTTGTTCTTCGTGCCGATGTTTTGCTTGATCTCTTTGCCCAAGTCCGAAAGAAGATGCCCAGTGTTGAGACCTTTGCCATGTATGCGCGGGCCGACGATGTATTGTCAAAGAGCGCTGCCGAACTGGAGTCGCTCCGGATCGCAGGCCTGGATGCGCTGCACATCGGCGTGGAGTCCGGTTCGGACTCCATACTGGCCGAGCGAAAGAAAGGCCTCACAGCCCAACAGATGCTGGAAGCGTTTCGTCTGTTGGAGCTCGCCGGGATCGATTATCACCTGACTGTGGTGCTGGGTCTGGGTGGAAAAGCCTACTCACGCCTCCATGCCATAGAAACGGCCCGGCTCCTCAACAAGACCCATCCCCGGAGCATCTGGTGCCTCAAGCTGGCGATCTTCGACGGAACGCCTCTTTCGAGGGAGTGCAAAGCAGGCACCTTTGCGCCTATGGAGCCTTTGGATGTTCTGGCAGAGCTGCGCCTGCTCCTTCAGAACCTGACAGTGACGGACTGCATTTTCGAAGATACGACCGTTCTGGACACCTATACGCTGCAAGGCGATCTGCCCGGGCAGAAGGATCTGCTCCTTCGCGCCATCGACCGGCTGCTGTCGACCCATGCAGTTTTGTGATATTTTCACCAAATAAAATGGAATAGTATGATATTCTACATATATACTGCGATCAGGAGGATCCCACATGAAAGAAAACAAGTATGAGATCGTATTGCCGGCAATCGGAGCCAGCTCCAACCGGGGGGCCATGGGCTGGTGCAATATCAGCGTCATTCGCACCCCAGACAGGACGATTCTGTTTGACACCGGCTCCAACGACGACAGAGCGGAGCTGTGCGCAGAACTGGAAAAAATGAAGATCGCGATCGAAGAGATCGATACAGTCTTCCTTTCGCACTTGCACTATGATCACTGCTGCAATATCGAAGTCTTTGAGGATGCAGAGATCTTTGTGTCGGCCAGGGAACTGGAGTATGTGATCTCCGGAGAGTTTCAGAAGTACGGCGACCCGTATATTCCTTACGGCATGATCAAGTATTACGAACAGCGATTCAAAACTTTCGAAGAAGGAGAGACGCTGACAGCGGGGATCACCACCGTTGCTCTGCCGGGGCATACCCCGGGCATCTCGGGTCTCATCCTGGGAAAAGAAAGAGTGATCCTGACGGGAGATGCGGTGAAGAACGCTTACGACTACACCCATGGCATTCCTCCCTATGCGATCTACGACGGACAGATCGGGCTGGAGAGCTACACGAAGATCCCGGCAGTGGCAGATGTGATCGTCCCGGGCCACGGGCGGCCGTTTACAATAAAAGAGGGCATGATCACATATGTCGGAGCGCAAAAGCCCATCGATATCAAGATTTATCCAAACCAGGAACACCTGGATGGGCTGGAAGAACGCGTATATCAGAGGGTCGTACTATAATTGACAGCATTTGCTTGTCAGAATAATTGTTCTGTGATAAACTATAGACTCGCATTTGGCAAATTTAGGAGGAAATATTCATGACACCAGTTTTGGTTCGCAAAGAAAATAACGAAGCTACATTCACGATGGCTTTTTCTGCAGAAGACTTCGAGGAAGCGCTCCAGAAGGCCTATAAAGCACAGCGGAATAAGTTTGCGGTGGATGGCTTCCGCAAGGGCAAGGCGCCCCGGAAGATCATCGAAGCAAAATACGGCGAAGATGTCTTCTTCGAAGATGCGCTGGACGAATTGTTCCGCAAAAGCTACCCGGAGTCCATCGACGCCCTGGGATTGAAGCCGGTGGACAGACCCAATCTGGACTTCGGCGAAGAAAAAGTGGAAACGGGCAAGGCGTTTTCCGTCACGGTCTCCGTCACGGTCTCACCCGAGGTGGAAGTGAAGGATTATAAGGGCGTACAGGCAGAAAAAGTGCAGCGCCATGTTACGGACGAGGATATCGACCGGGAATTGGAATCGCTTCAGAAAAGAAATGCCCGGCTGGTGGTCGCCGACCGCAAGTCCAAGGATGGCGACACCGTCAGTCTGGATTATTCCGGTTTTGTAGGGGAAGAACAGTTCGAAGGCGGAACGGCCGAGAACCAGACCTTGGTCCTGGGCTCCGGTACTTTTATTCCCGGCTTCGAGGAACAACTGCTCGGCACCGGCGCCGGAGACGAAGCAGATGTGCGCGTCACCTTCCCGGAAGATTATCACTCTGAAAATCTGGCCGGCAAAGAAGCGATCTTCAAGTGCAAGATCCACGACGTCAAGGAGCAGGAAATGCCCGAATTGGACGACGAGTTTGCCAAGGATGTGAGCGAGTTTGATACATTGCAGGAATTCAAGGATGATATCCGCGCAAAAATGGAGCAGCAGGCGTTGGAATCTTCCGAATTCGAGACAAAAAATGCAGTGATGGAAAAGGTCTATGCCGCCAACGAGATCGACGTGCCGAAAGTGATGATCGACGACCAGGCCGATCAGATGCTGCAGGAGTTTTCTCAGCAGTTGTCCCAGCAGGGCATGAATCTGGAAATGTACTGCCAGTATCTGCAGAAAACGGAGGAAGACCTTCGCAAAGAACTGACGCCTGATGCAGAAAAGCGTGTCAAGTCCCGGCTCATTATCGAGGCTGTGGCCGATGCGGAAGGCATTCAGGCTACGCCGGAAGACATCGACAACGAGATGGCTGCGATGGCGAAGCAGTATAATATGGAAGTCGAAAAGCTCAAAGGCTTGTTCGATGCGGAAAACAGCAGATATCTGATCCAGGATATCCGCATGCGCAAGGCCATTGATTTCATTTACAGTCAGGCGAAGATCACAGAACCGGATCCCGCCGCAGAAGATAAGAAGCAAAAATAAGATCAGAGGCAGTTGAAGCACTTTCATAATCAGGGGGTAACCATGAGCTTAATACCAATGGTGGTGGAACAGACTTCGCGAGGAGAACGTTCCTACGATATCTATTCCAGATTGCTAAAAGACCGGATCGTTTTTATTGGAGAAGAGATCAACGATGACACGGCCAGTCTTGTGGTAGCGCAGTTGCTGTTCCTGGCATCCGAAGATCCGGAAAAGGACATCAATCTCTACATCAACAGCCCCGGCGGGGTGATCACGGCCGGATTGGCCATCTACGATACGATGCAGTACA
>DPKU01000065.1 GCA_003542355.1 Clostridiales bacterium
TGGGCGGGATCGGCATCATGAACATTATGCTGGTTTCCGTGACGGAACGGACCCGGGAGATCGGGATCCGAAAATCCCTGGGTGCCCGGACAAAGGATATCCTGACCCAATTCCTGATCGAATCCATGATCCTGGCCGCCATCGGCGGCATGATCGGGACGCTGCTGGGCATCGGGATCGCCGCCATCGGCATGGGCATCGCCGGCGTTGCGCTGATCATCGATCCCATGATGATCCTGCTCGCTGTAGGCTTCTCTGCGGTGGTCGGTATGTTTTTCGGCCTGTATCCCGCAAGAAAAGCAGCAAGACTCGATCCCATCGAAGCCTTGCGATACGAATAGCTTTAATAGATCTGCTGGGGCGGGTATTTTTCCTTCCACAGCTCTGCCATCCGCTTCAGCCGATCCTTGAAGGCGCCGAGACTTTCCTCGGCGCCTTGTTTCGTCTCTTCCAGAACTTCCACCTCAAAGACGTCGGGTCCATAGAGATTCCAGTCCTGCTGCAATGCGAGGGTAAACGGTGTGTTGATTTTTTGGGAGAACCGGAGGCGGTTTTCCACCGCCTCCAGGTTGATATCGCCTTTGATCAGACTTTTCCCTGTCTCTTGATTGAATATGCGGTAGACACCGCCTGTGGTCTTTTGCTGCTTGTATTCTGCAACCAGCTCTTTTCTGCGTGTTCCATCGATCTTACTCATTGTATTTTGTACCTTCTGCTCTTTCTTTAATACCCTAATTCCCTCAATGCTTTGGCAAGCACCGCAAACCGCTCGCTCAGCAGTTCGTCGTCCTTGGACAGTGCGTCTCGGACCAGCCGAATGTCTTCGCCGAGCTTTTCGTTGTCGGTACAGACCGACACGGTCATGGCGTCTCCCTGGAGTCCTACGCGTTCGAGAAGGGGGTTTTCGGGATCGTAGAGATCCGGGAAGCGATAGGCTTCGCGGAAATGCTTCTGTGCACTGCAGATGAAGATCGCCAGGTCCAGGATCCTGTGGAGCGGCAATTCTTCGGACTGTCTCGACCATTTTTCTCCCGTGTAGCGCCACACCTTTGCAGAGATATCCACTTTGCCCCTGTCGTTCCACTGGGCCAGTCCCAGGGACAACCCTTTTGCGTCGGTGTTGTATGCGAAGCGGCCGTCGATGTTTTCGTAGTTTTCGGCTACGATCACCGGTTTGTGTTTGAGTGTGGTTGGTATTTTCATGACGTTCTCCTTTTGAATGAAAACAAACACGTACTACGTTTATAATTTACTAAATTACTAACATAGTACGCGTTTGAAGGCTTGCTGTCAAGCGGATTTAATATTCTGATTTGATATTCGGTGCGGGTGCATCCTTCAAGAAGCTGTTGAAAAACTCCAGAACGACCTGGTTCGTCGTTTCGATGCAGTACCGTTCATCGATCGTTCCCACACCGAGCATGGCTGCCAGCATCGGTGAAAAGAGCGGAAGATCCGTAAAATTCAAATGCCCTGCCCCCAGGAAAACTGTTTCATAGGCACAGAGTGCATTTCGGGATGCGGCAAAATTATCGTAAGCGTCTCCGTCGGCTTCGATTGCTGCCGTATAGTGATCTTCGGCATAAACGTTCAACAGCGGGACTGGATAGGGGATCTCATTGAGAATGACCGCGCTGTTTTCAAGGGATATCTCTTCGCCCAGCATGGTTCCGTCCAGTACGATGACAGCATCGATATCGCTGCGCTCTCTGCCGGTTTGTGCGGAAGCGGCCCCGCCCAGGGAATGTCCCATCAGGCCGATTTTTTCTCTGTCAATGAGTGAAAAGGGCAGCTCGGCTCCGTTGCTGCCGGATGCTGACAGGATCGTATCGATCGTAAAGGCGATGTCGTCTGTTCGAAGCGTCATCCATTCTCGCGTGGTGTTGTATACCACTTCTTTGCTTTCCGGACCGACGGCTTCGTTGATCTCACCTGCTTTTGCGATAAAATCGCTGTCTGCGATGGTGAGCTTCCCATCGGTGCTCATCGTATAGAATGCATGATGGGTATGCCCGATGCTGGCAACGACATAGCCGTTGGAGGCAAGCTCCGCAAAGGTGGAATAATTGCTTCCGCTAAAGCCGAATGCGCCGTGGGAAAACACAACGAGGGGATAGGTCGCAGCTCCATCCTGCGGAAACCAGAATTCCACAGTCAGGGATCTGACTTCACCGGTTTCGGAAAACGCATCCTTCCGGTCGGGATCTGCCCATGTATATTTTGTGGTCTGCACCGAATAGTCACCGGTCGTTTTCGGCTGCTCATATTGCGGAAAAAGAACAGCCGGGAGCAACGCCACAACGATCAGAAGGACACGGACTACATAACCAAGGGTGTTTTTCTTTGGAATGAGTGGATCTTGCTTTTCTCGAAGCAGCGCGATCACGCTTGCAATGGACTGGATGCCCAGCAGGAGCGCAAGCGGTCCATAGCGAAAGCTCCATTCCAGTGCGCCCGTAAACAGCAATAGTCCGAACAATCCCGCCAGGATGATCCGGACTACGCTTTTTTCTTTGCCATGAGTCTCTTTTGATGTGGCCGACCAGGCCAGAAAGCCCGTCTCCAATGCCAATAATACAAGTAGAATAAGAATGCCCAATATACGATCCTCCAAATAAATTTCTTTCCAAGTATAAAGGTTATTGGGATGATGCGCAACCGGTTTTGGATCTACGCACTTCTATTCCAACATCTCACTCAGCGATCGCAGAAAGACTTCCACGAAGGGAAGGGAGCCCCACAGCATCAGACGCATCGTATGCTCCGATTCGATGTACTGAGAAGTCATGGACACAGGTCCCTGTTCTGGAGAGCGGCTGTTCAGGATCGCGCCGGTCCAATTGGCGATCTGCACTGCCTCTGCACTGTTCCTGACCGGAATATCCACGACAGTGGATAGTTTGATGTCGTTCACGATGCCGCCGATCAACTCCTGCATACCGGAAGACATGCTGCGGTCATCTGTTCCCCCGGGGCCTTCCATGAAGAGACTCAGGTCATGGCCTGTTACGCGCCAGGCCTTTCCTATTTTCTGGGCGCGCAATTTCCCTTCGCGTATGTAGCGCTGGATCGTCTTTGGATGGAGATCGATCATTTCTGCGATCTGCTCCACGGTATAGTATCTCTCTTTCATCTCAATCACTCCTCTATATTCCTTATTGCTACTTATAATCGAATTATAGGGAATAATAACGCCGCTGTCAAGTCATTATTGAGAATGTTTTTGCATGCTGTCCGATATTCAGGCGAGAAAGTCAAATTGACATCACAAGGAGATGCGGTATACTGGAAATACGAATCCATACAATCAAATAGCCACGATGCAGAACATATCTGACAGGAGGTTTTCCATGGAAAAAACACCGAAGATCCTTATTCTCAGATGGGAAGCGGGACACGTGCCCGAAGGGCTGATGCAGCTGGAGACCATGCCGGGCAATAGTACCAATCCGTTGTCCTATCCGTTTCCCGTTCAAATGGTCCACGTGAAAGGCGCCAACGTGCAGACCGTGATCACCCATCCAAGCCAGGCGGTACTGGCAGATATGA
>DPKU01000168.1 GCA_003542355.1 Clostridiales bacterium
GGATGCGGCTGTGGAACTCAAGGCGGAAGCCATCCTGGCGTCAACGATCATTTCTCACGATAACATCCACTATAAGAACATGAAGCGGATCCATGAGCTGGCCGTAGAGAAGGGCATCCGCGACGATGTAGTCATCCTTTGCGGCGGGACTCAGGTCGTACCCGAAGAAGCTTTGAAGACCGGCGTCGACGCCGGCTTCGGAAGAAACAGCCACGGCATCGACGTGGCCACTGTCCTGGTAGAAAAACGCCGGGAAAAAAGAGAGAAGAAATAGACAGAACCCCCCGCGGCGGGGCCGAAGGGTCCCGCCGCGGATATCACCAGGAAAATCCGGGGCGGCTTTCACAGCCGCCCCGCTGTGGAGAAAGCATGGATATCGATGTATTGGTAGCCGAGATCGGCTCAACGACCACCGTGGTCAACGCATTTCGCGGATTGGACAGCGACAGTCCCGAATTTTTTGGACAAGGGCAGGCGCCGACCTCCGTACTGGACGGAGATGTACGGATCGGCCTGCAGGAGGCCATCGACGACCTCAGCCGTCAAAAGGGGATCGATTCGATCCACTACGACCATATGCTGGCCACCAGCTCGGCGGCCGGCGGATTAAAAATGACCGTTCACGGTCTGGTGTACGATATGACAGCAAGAGCTGCCAGAGAAGCGGCTTTGGGTGCCGGTGGCATTATTCACTACATTACTGCCGGCCGTCTGCGACGCACAGACCTTCAAAGGATCAAAGATGTCAAACCCAACCTGATCCTCATTGCCGGCGGCGTGGACTACGGCGAACGGGACACGGCTGTCTACAATGCGGAAATGATTCGCAGCCTGGGTCTTACCACGCCGGTGATCTATGCGGGGAATGTTGAAAACCAGGATGAGATGCGCCTGATCTTCGATGAAGAAAGCGGACAGAAGCTTTACATCGTAGAAAACGTCTATCCCCGGATCGACGATCTGAACGTGGAACCCGCCCGGAAAGTGATCCAGAATGCTTTCGAGGATCACATCACCAATGCGCCGGGCATGGAACACGTGCGGGACATGGTGGACGGTCCGATCATTCCAACCCCCGGCGCAGTGATGGAATGCACCCGGGTTCTTCATGAATGCCTGGGAAACGTTGTGACTTTGGATGTGGGCGGCGCCACCACCGACGTTCATTCCGTGACTGAGGAATCCGAGCAGATCGCCCGGATCCTGATCCAGCCCGAGCCCAAAGCCAAGCGGACTGTGGAAGGGGATCTGGGCGTCTATGTGAACATGAAGAACATTGTGGAAACCATCGGTATGGAAAAGCTTCGGGAGGAACTGCCGGACCTGGATCTGGACCGGATCATGGAAGAGTATAAAGCCATTCCCAAGAACGAAGAAGAGAAGCGCTTTGTGGAACGGCTGACCCTGGAAGCGGTTTTGACTTCTGTGGAGCGCCATGCCGGAAAGATCCGCTACATTTACGGCCCTTCCGGACGGAGCACCGTTGCCGAAGGCAAGGACCTGACCCAGGTGAAATATATTATAGGGACCGGTGGGGCGCTCACCCGGCTGCCGGGCCGGTTGGAGATCCTGAAGAAGATCGCCAAGAGCAACGAAACCGGCTTATTGCTGTTCCCGACGAAAAAGGCAAGCATCCTCATCGACAACGATTACATTATGGCCTCATTGGGCGTGTTGTCCAAGACGCACAAGTCCGGCGCCGTCAAGCTCCTGGAAAAAAGCCTGGGCATTTCATTTCCCAAAAAGCCGGCCCGTGAGAAGAGCAAAAAACCGATTTACCAGGCCGAACTGGATCACTTGCGTGCAGAACAGCTGGAGAAAAAAAGACAGGATGAAGAAATGCAAAAACACCTGGCAGAGCATGGCTGGGTATTGATAGACGGAGAATATAAGCCGATCGAGAAAAAGGAGTAACATGTCCCGAAAACACGTTTGGATCGCCATATTGTGCAATACGATATGGGGATTGTCCAGCATCTACTGGCATAAGCTGGCCCATATCGATGCCTTGCTGGTCCTGTACAGCAGGATCATTTTCGCCGCACTTCTGGCCTACGGAATGGTGCTGGCCACTCGCAAAAGGGCAGAGCTCAAAGCGACGATCACCGACTGGAAAATCATGAAATACATGATCCCCGCCGCATTTATCATTTCTTTCAACTGGGGAATGTATATCTGGGCCATGGGACACGGGCGTATGATCGAAGCCAGTCTGGGCTATTTTATGGCGCCTCTGATGGTCTTTGCCATTTCTGTCCGGTTTTTCGGCGAAAAGGCCGGCAAGCTTCAGCTGGCCGCTATGTTCATCGCATTGGCCGGCGTAGTCGTCTCCATCGCCATGTATCGGACGGTCCCGGTGATCGGCCTGGTCCTGGGGTTCAGCTTTACGATGTACGGCACCATAAAAAAGAAGGTCAAAGTATATCCCGCCGTGAGCATCTTTATCGAGAGCATCATTTTGACGCCTTTTGCCCTGGTGCTCATGGGGCTGACGATGCGGCCCCAGATCGCAGCTCTGGCGCCCCTGGATTTCCCACTGCTTATGGGAACCGGTGTTTTAACGGCTGTGCCCCTGGTGCTGTACGCCAGCGCAGTCAATAACATCCCCTATATCACCTTGGGTTTTACCCAGTATATTTCACCGGCGATCACCGTTTTCGTGGGACTGCTCTACGGAGAGATGTTTACCCCCGAAAAAAAAGTCCTGCTGGCATTTATTCTGGTTTCCTTGGCACTTTATTCCTATGCCGGAATCCGGACTGCACGTCCGCTGAAAGAGGAGGTTTGAAATGTATCCCCAACTGCTGATCGATCTGGGAAAGCTGAATAAAAATTTGAACGTTCTTGCTGCGCTGGCCAAAACGGGCGATTGCTCCCTGATGATCGTCACGAAGAGCTTTTGCGCTGACAGGCGCATCGTGGCGGAAATATTAAAAAATGACGCGGTGGAATATCTTGCCGATTCCCGGATCCAAAATATCGCGTCCTATACGGATCAGGCACATATCGCCGGAAAAGAGACCGTACTGCTGCGTTTGCCCATGGCTTCGGAAGCCGAAGAGGTGGTGCGCTTTGCCGACCTTTCGCTGAATTCCGAGATCGAAACGATCCGGTTGTTGGACCAGGCTGCGGCCAAACAGAACAAGACCCATAAGATCTTGCTGATGGTGGACCTGGGCGACTTGCGGGAGGGGATGTTTTACCAGAACGAAGAGGCCATTCTGGCGGTCTGCGACGAGATCCTGAAAATGCGTCATATCCGGTTCTTTGGCATCGGTACGAACCTGACCTGCTACGGCGCCATCATCCCTAAAGAAGACAACCTGGGACAACTGGCCCGGCTGGCTGAGCGCATTCAGAGCCGGTTCAGCACGACGCTGGCCATGATTTCCGGCGGCAACAGCAGCTCTGTCTATCTGATTCCGAAGAAGCAGCTGCCGGCGGGGATCAACAATCTGCGCCTGGGAGAAGCTTTTATCCTGGGCAACGAAACGGCCTACTCCCAGCGGATTCCGGAAACGTGCAACGATGGGATCCTGCTTCGGGCTCAGATCATCGAATCTAAAGATAAGCCATCTTTGCCCATCGGCGAAGTGGGTGTGGACGCCTTCGGAGAAGTGCCCCACTACGAAGACAAAGGGATCATCACCCGAGCCATCCTGGCTGTGGGCAAACAGGACACCAATCCCGACGGTCTGACGCCGATGGATCCTGGCGTAGAGATCTTGGGCGGCTCTTCGGACCATCTGTTGGTGAATACCACGGGCAGCGCATATCATCTTGGCGATACCATGGATTTCCGAATGGATTACGGTGCGTTATTAAAGCTGTTTACCAGTCCCTATGTTACGCGGACCTATCGATAGGAAAAGGAGAAGCATGATCACCTACGAACAAATCGTACAGGATCCGGCTGTGCGGGAATATATTTCCCGGGCCGATGAATCGCTCATGGCCCTGGGCTATACGGAGCACAGCTTCGCCCATGTAACCAGGGTCGCAGAGACCGCAAAATATATCATGGAAAAGCTGGAGTATCCGGCCCGGGATGTGGAACTGGTCCAGATCGCCGCATATCTTCATGACATCGGCAATCTGGTGAACCGGATCGACCACTCTCAGAGTGGCGCTGTGATCGCCTTCCGGATCCTGGATCACCTGGGCGGTGATCCGGCGGATATCGCTACGGTGGTCACGGCCATCGGCAACCACGACGAAGGGACCGGTGTCGCCGTCAATCCGGTGGCGGCTGCCCTGATCCTGGCCGATAAGTCCGATGTGCGGCGGACAAGGGTACGCAACCAGGACAAATCCAACTTTGACATCCACGACCGGGTCAACTATTCGGTCCGTAAATCCCAAGTCCGAATCAACGATGAACGGACGTTGCTGAAGCTCAAGCTTACGATCGATACAAAATACAGCTCGGTAATGGACTACTTTGAGATTTTCTTGCAGCGCATGATCATGTGCCGGAAGGCCGCTGAAGCCTTGGGTCTGGAGTTTAAGCTCATCATCAACGAACAGACACTGATATAAAAAAGCGCATACAGACAAAGAAAAAGAGGCCTTATACAAG
This sequence comes from Clostridiales bacterium, assembly GCA_003542355.1. Taxonomy (GTDB): domain Bacteria; phylum Bacillota; class Clostridia; order Peptostreptococcales; family Anaerovoracaceae; genus UBA10908. The sequence goes on from DPKU01000168.1 coordinate 4,580, forward strand.
GCCTCTTTTGCAGTTTGGCGCGGCATATTCGCATCAATCGGAGATCCTATAAAAAGAAAAAAGACCTTCTCCCGCCAGCGTACCGTCTTCGTGGGTGAGCTTGGCTGCGATCACGCAGGTTTTACGGCCACGATGGTTCACCTGGGCGGTACAGTACAGCGTTCCCTGGTTGGTGGCCTTATAGAATTGGAAGCTGCAGCTCTGTGTTACGTAATGGGCGCCAGTGCTGTGGGCTGCCGCGCCGGCTACGGTGTCGGCCAGCGAAACATAGACTCCGCCGTGCACATGGAGGTTCCGGTTGATCACCTTATCAGAATATTTCACCTGCCCGGCGGCAAAATCCGGACGGACCTCCGTCAATTCGATACCGATGGCGTTGGTATAGGGATTGCGGCTGTTGAATTCTTCCAGCAGTTTTTCGAGGTTCATATCGTGTTCCTTTCCAAAATGTTTTCCCTATGATATCACACAAGAGGATATGGGGAAAGGCAAATCTCTACAGATCCTGCGCTCTTTTGTAGAGTCGCTCGCTTTCCTCTTTGGAGGTGGTTTTTTCCAGGAGGAAGGCGATCACTGCAATGCCTGCGATGCTGCACAGCAAACGGATACCTGTAAATTTCCAGCCCAGACTGGAGGCTTCAAAGAGAAGCATGGGGATCTTGGTGGTGGACCAGGCGCCGATAAAGATGAATACGTTGCTCAGCGCAACGCCTTTTTTCATCAGCATTCCAGCAACGGGAAAAGCGGCGTACAAGGGCCCTGCCGCGGCGCTGCCCATGGCGAAGGCCAGCAAAACGCCCCGGAGACCTGCACCCTGTCCCATGTACTTCATCATGGTTTCTCTGGGGACCCATACGTCGATCAGGCCCAGAAGGATGAAAATAGGGGGCAGAATGGACAGCATTTCGGTCAGATTGCCTGCGGTGAGACGGAAAGAATTTCGCCCGAGCTCAGGCGCTGCAAACAGGAGGATTAAATTGGCCGCAAAGAGGATCAGGAACAATCCGTACCGCCGAAGCAAAGATTTTTGCTGTTTCATTT
>DPKU01000049.1:0-4715 GCA_003542355.1 Clostridiales bacterium
AAATAGCCCGTATACGGGCTATTTTTGCATTTTGAGGACTGTGTCCCGCGGATCAGAATTTGTGAACGAAATCCTGCAGATCATAGCGATCCAGACCCAGCTTGGCCAGGGTCCGGGCCCCTTCTTTTCTGTAATCCCGTTCCATCAGAACCGATACGATATTGATGATCGAATCCATGATCGGTGTCTCTACGCCGATGTGCCGTGCAAAGTCTGTCATATAGACCAAGCCATAGCCTACATCCTCATTAAAGTAGCGATAATCCAGTGAATGCTGGGCCATGATCCCTTTGTACCCTGGCGCAGTGGAATATCCCACGTCATAGCTGTCCACCGCCTGATATCCTTGAAGCATGCCCAGTTGCGTGTCCCGCATGATATGGACGCCCAGCTTTGCGCCGATGGCGATCTTCTCATCATCCACGGACTTGATCAGCCGGCCCACCGCAGGCGTCACGCCTTCCTCGTAGAACAGGAAGTCGCCGCCGGTTCTTTCGATGAGCGCAACGTTCAGCAGGGATACGGCCGGATGGATCACCGGGTTTGCATTCTGAAAACTGGTCTGCCACACATTGTCCACCAGTTCCATCGTATCGTGGACCGGATGGACCAGATCGAACACCTGCTGGTTGCAGGAAGAAGGAAGCGCAGCGATGTACAGCCCGCCCTTCAGCCGATTGTGAATAAAGACCGTGCCGGGTTCCACAAGGCGCGCCGCATAGGGCAGCGTCGAGGTTTCAGCCACCACGATCCCCTCGTCCAGCAAATCGATACCGAGGCCCTGCTTAAAGACGATGGCACCGGAAAATGAAGCCGGACAAACGACAAAGACCTGCCCTTTCTTAGCGTAGGGTTTGCAAGCCTTTGCAAAAGGCTCCGTGCTGTAGGCCGGTCCAACAGCAATGATCAGTTCTGCGCCCTCCAGCACCCGATCGATCTGGCTGCCGGCGTAGGCGATCGGCGCAAACCCTTCCATCTCTCCCTGGCATTCGATCCCGCCCTTTTGGGCGATCCCCTGGATCACGTCAAACTGAGGAAAATCGAACATCCACACTTCATGACCTGCTCTCGACCATTCAAAGGCCGCCGCGTGGGCGCCGTTTCCCGATCCCAGAATAGCAACTTTCATCTTATCCTCCTGACTGCTTTCAAACATCAACACTGCATCCGTCGGCAGAAAACACCGCAGACACATTGTTATATAGCAATCGGTATGCCAAGTTTAGAAAATTCCGCAATATGTCGTATTTTGGGCCTTTTCAGCCACCTCATTCCGAAATGAATAGAACGATATGTTTTCAAAGACAAAATATTTTGACTAATTGCTTCTCTGGTGGTAAAATTTTTTTACCCGGGAGGTGAACGATATGTTAGCCAAATATGCGGATCAAATCCTTAACATCTTCAACTATGTCGACAGCGCCCTTATCACGGACAAGGACGGCATCGTTCGATACTACCATCTGGTGCGTCCGGACATGAACAGCATGAAGCCTCATGAAATGCTGGGGAAATCCATTTTCGATGTGTACAAGAACCTCACAAAGGAGAACAGCATCGTCTGGAGCGTCCTGAAGACCGGTAAACCCCAGCTCAACGTACCCCAGCGATTCACCACCTATAATGATGAAACCATCGACGGCATCATCAGCGCCCTTCCTTTGATCGAAAAAGGCAAGATCATCGGCGCAGTGGAGGTGGCCAGCTATCAGAAAGAAAAAATCGTTCTCTCCACGACGAAGCTCGACAGAACGAAAGAACTGTACGGACTGGAGGACCTGATCGGAAGGTCTGAGAAAATACTGCGCTTAAAAGAGCAGATCCGGAAAGTGTCGAAGACCGACTCCAATGTTCTGATCTACGGCGAGACGGGGACGGGCAAAGAACTGGTCGCCCAGTCCCTGCACAAGGAAGGCTCCCGCCGGGGAGAGAAATTCCTGTCCCAGAACTGCGCAGCCATACCGCCCACCTTATTGGAAAGCATCCTCTTCGGCACAGTCAAGGGCAGCTTTACCGGCGCGGAAAACCGCAAAGGGCTGTTTGAGGTGGCTGACGGCGGGACGTTGTTTTTAGATGAAATCAACTCCATGGATCTGAACCTGCAGGCAAAACTCCTGAAAGCCATCGAAGAAAAGCGCATTACCCGGGTGGGCGCCGACGGGCCCATCGACGTGGACGTCCGGATCCTTTCTGCCGCCAACAAATCGCCGATCCAGTGCGTGGAAGATAAAGTACTCCGGGAGGATCTGTTTTACCGCATCGGTTCCGTACAGCTGCGCATCCCTCCGCTCAGGGAACGGCGGGAAGATATCGAGGAACTGACGGAATACTTCATACGGATGTACAACAAAAAAATGGGAACGGATATCCAGGGGGTGGAGGACGAAGTAAGCCAGTTGTTCCGTACGTATCACTGGCCGGGAAATGTCCGGGAACTGAAGAGCATCATCGAAAGCGGATTCAACCTGACATCCGGCAATTATATCCTGAAAGAAGACCTTCCGGACTATCTGTGGAACCGGGTGGAGAACAACACGATCACCTATCCCCTGGGAAAGGGGAAATCATTAAAAGAAATACTGGAAGGGATCGAACGGGATATTTTGATCGACGCCATTGCCAGAAGCCGCACCTATGCAGAAGCAGCCCGCCTGCTCCGCTTATCCAAGCAGGGATTTTACTATAAGCTGAAAAAACATGGCCTCGCAGGAGATCAAGCCGTCGAGCCAGACAAAACAAATTAAAAAGGACGGCTGCGCCGTCCTTTCATTGCTAGAATTTCTTGTTTGCTTTCTTGCGTGCTGCTTCTGACTTCTTCTTCCGCTTTACACTGGGCTTTTCGTAGTGTTCTCTTTTTCTGAGTTCGGACATGACGCCATCTCTAGCACAAGAGCGCTTAAATCTTTTAAGTGCACTTTCCAAGCTTTCGTTATCTCTGACTATGACTTGTGCCATTACTTCGTTTCACCTCCTCACTTCTTTGAAGATTCTCCCGCCGGGCGGGGAATTCGTCTATAACAAGTGGTATTATACATACATACCCTGTTCTTTGCAAGTATTTTTTCCTTAAATCAACCTGGCGGCCACAGCATCCGGCGCTTCCCCAAAAGGTGAAAATGCAGGTGCTTCACCGACTGCATTCCGTCCACGCCGGTGTTGGCGACCAGCCGGTATCCATTCTCCAGTTCCAACTCCTTTGCGATCTCCTTCACCTTGAGCATCAGATGGCCCAGAAGCACAGCATCTTCCGGGGATGTATCATCCAGAGAGTCCAGATGCTGTTTGGGAACGATCAGCACGTGGACCGGTGCCTGAGGCTCCAAATCGTGAAATGCGTAGATCCATTCGTCTTCATACGCTTTTTTTGACGGGATCTCCCCGTTTACGATTTTGCAGAATATACAATCTGTCATGCTATATCTCCTTTCCTGCTTTTACACCATCTTCGTAAGGCATCCCTGCCACAACCTCCACGAATTCATTTGCCGGCAGCCTGCCCGACGGACATGCCGCATAGACCGTCACAAAATGATCCGCATGCCCTTTCCAGTACGGCTGGCCCTCCGCATCGAAAATGACCTCTTCCGGAAGCACCCGCAGCTTTTGGCCTTTTAAAGATCGTAAAAATGCCCCGGCTGCCGCATCGGCGGTTTCCATAAGGCGTCGATTCCGCTCTTTTTTGACAGGTGAAGATACGGTTTCGCTCATTTCCCCGGCCCGGGTAAGAAGCCGCTTTGAATAGGGGAATCCGTGGACTTTCAGATACCCTGCCTGCCGCACCAGATCCAGGCTCTGTTGGAAATCTTCTTCCGTTTCACCCGGAAAGCCCGTTATGATATCCGTAGTGAGCCCATAAAAGGGATCTGCGTCCCGGACGACGCGGACGATCTCCATATAATCCGCAACGGTGTAATGCCGGTTCATTGCCCGAAGGATCCTGTCGCTCCCGCTTTGCACAGACAAGTGCAGGTGATGGCAAAGCTTATCATAAGCCAAAAGCTTTGCCACATAGGCCGCATCCACCACCGTGGGTTCCAGTGACCCCAGACGGATCCGAAAATCGCCCGTTAATCGGCTCAGGGCGTCGACGACGGAAATCACGCCTTCGGAGGCGCCGCTTTGATCGGCGCCGTACAAGGCGGTATTGATTCCCGTCAGGACCAGCTCCCGGTATCCGGCGCGGATCAGGGTCTCCGCTTCCGCAAGGACCTCGTCGATCGGTCTGGAGCGAACCGGGCCTCTTGCATAGGGAATCACGCAATAGGAGCAGAATCGGTCACAGCCGTCCTGGATCTTCAGCAATGCCCGGGTACGGCTTTCGGCAGGGACAAACAACAGTGTCTCTTTATCTGCAGACACCCGTTCTTCGACTGCAAGCACAGCCGCCTTTGGCTTACTGTTCCGGAAAAAAGCTTCTACATGTTCCAGAACCTTTTCTTTGTCCTTGTTTCCTAAAATGATATCCGCCTCGGCGATCCGGGCCACCTCTTCCGGATTGGTTTGAGGATAGCATCCCAGCACCACAAGAAGCGACGATGGATTCTGTCGTTTGGCGCGGCGCATAAACTGTCTGGATTTTCGATCTGCCAGCCGGGTGACGGTGCAGGTGTTCACTACGTAGACCGCCGCTTCTTCCCGGGAGTCCACAACCGCATACCCTGCCTTGCGAAACTGCGCCTCCAGGTGCTGTGACTCATATTGGTTGACCTTGCAGC
>DPKU01000049.1:4768-6981 GCA_003542355.1 Clostridiales bacterium
CCGAAACCGACCAGCTTCCCATTGGAGCCGATCACCCGGTGGCAGGGAACGATGATGCTGATGGGGTTTCTGTTGTTGGCCATGCCGATGGCCCGATACCCCAGGGGACACTGGGCATATTCCGCCATTTCCTTATATGTGCGGGTCTGGCCGTAGGGAATGGTGCGAAGTCCTTCCCAGGCTTTCAGCTGGAACGGCGTGCCTTCCGGATCCAGCGGGATCGTAAACGCTTTGCGCTTGCCTGCGAAGTACTCTTTCAGCTCTTCCTGGACCTTTTTTAAAAGCGGGGTGCATTCTTCCGTAAAATAAACCGTCTTCCCCGCCACCTTCGCCAGCACTTCGTGCCCTTTTTCCGTGGGCGGCTTCGGTTCATGCCTGGAACAGAAAAGCACGTGGGTCAACGCCCCGTCTTTTTCCACCAGCTGAAGTTTTCCCACCGGGGAATCCATGTAGCAACCGTATCTCATAATCTGTCTCCTTCCGGCGCAGCGGCCGTTTTCTGCAATGCGCTTGACGCTCCTGTGTGCATTGCTGTATCATTTTATCAAATCCACTCGTAAATCGCAACGACAAGCAAAGGAGAAGCCATGATCATACTGCATGTGACCTTCCGAACCCATCCGGGCAAGGCGGAGGAATTTGTACAAAAAGTGCTCGACGAAGGCATCGCTAAAAATTCGGAAGCCGAGTATGGGAACGAGTACTATGATTTCTACTATTCGGCGGAAAAGGAAAATGAAGTGATGCTCCTGGAAAAGTGGGAAAATCAGGACGCCCTGGACCTGCATTGCACACAAGCCCACTACAAGCGGATCGGAGAGTTGAAAGATCAATATGTCGCGGATACCTCAATCGAGAAATACGAATTGAAATAAACGCGTTCGGGGGATGGCAGCAGAAGCCATCCCCCTTTTGTTTACCACTGTGCGATCATCTCAGGGATCACCTTGTAGAGGTCACCCACGATGGCATAGTCGGCAAGAGTCATCATGGGCGCTTCGGGATCCTTGTTCACCGCAATGATGATCTTTGAGTTCTGCATACCGGCCAGATGCTGGATGGCGCCGGAAATACCACAGGCGATGTAGATCTGAGGCTTGACAGTCGTACCGGTCTGCCCTACCTGATGGGAAGGGTCGATCCAACCGGCATCCACTGCCGCACGGGAAGCGCCAACGACGCCTCCCACCTTGTCTGCCAGGTCCTTGATCAGGCGGAAGCCTTCGGGAGAATGGAGCCCCCGCCCGCCGGACACGATGATATCCGCATCTGACAGATTGACCAGTTCCTTGGCTGCTTTCACAGCCTTGAGCACCTGGGTGCGAATGTCTGATTCGGCAAGTACCGGTTCGATCCGGACCACTTCTCCGGTAGCGTTCTCTCTGGCCTCGATTCTAGACATGACGCCCGGGCGCACGGTGGACATCTGCGGCCGTGTATTGCGGCTGATGATCGTAGCCATCAGATTGCCGCCGAAGGCCGGCCGGGTCATCAGGAGCGAAGTGTCCGGATCCGCCGGATCCAGCGAACTGGTGTCAAGTGTAGTGTTTTCCTGGGCATATCGAATATAGCTGGCAACTTTCACATCCAGGTGCGTACAGTCTGCCGTAAGGCCTACGTCCAGCCGGGCTGCGATCCTGGGTGCCAGGTCTCTTCCAATGTAAGTGGCCCCGTAGAGAACGATTTCCGGCTTGTATTGACCGATGGCATCGCAGATCACCTTCGTGTAGGCATCCGTTGTATAGGTCGCCAGGAGTGGGTGTTCAATAAGAATCACGCTGTCTGCCCCGTAGACAAAGCAGTCCTTTGTCAGACCGGATATGTCGCTGCCCACGATCACTGCGCAGACCTTCGTATTGCTGCCCATTTCCCGGGACAGCCGGTAGCCTTCGCTGAGCAATTCGGTGGCAACGTTAGCCAGTGTGCCGTTTCGCTGTTCCGCAAAGACCCATATATCTTTATATTCAGAAAATTTCATTTGATCCATTCTGGTAACCTCCTTACACGATGTGTTTCTTTTTCAGTTCCGACAGGAGGTTTTCCACCTGCTCAGAAGGCGTCTCTCCTTCTACGAAAATTCCAGGATCCTTGGGCTTTGGTGTAAAGGATTTATACACATTGGTCGGCGAAGCCTTGAGTCCGACCGTATCCAGATCCACTTCGATGTCTGCTGCGCTCCAAACATGGATCGGCGCATCGGGCATGCAAGCCTT
>DPKU01000095.1 GCA_003542355.1 Clostridiales bacterium
TGCCGGATTTACGCAGATCGTCGATTTGGCAAAAGGCGCATTAAAGTAATACGACTAAGTTTTAAAGCGGAATGAAACAGAAACCCTTCCCTATGCCCGGCTTCTTTGCCGCAGGCAAGGAAGGGTTTTATTCGAATTCAGAGGCAATCATGCTCACAATCGTAGGGTTTGCGCTCCTGGCTTGACTGAAATAGACGGATAAACGTGCTATTTCTATTGAGCAGAGGAGAACAAAATGAATCACAATTTCATAGGAAATGATTCCCGTCGAAAGCATTGGCTGAAAGCATTGTCTATTCTGATACCCGTAACCGTTCAGCACATGATCAGCTTTGGACTGAATATCGTCGATACGCTGATGATCGGCCGCGTGGGTACCGATGAACTGGCTGCTGTCGGCGCTGCCAATCAAGTCTACGGCGTTTTTGTAATGATCTGTTTCGGATTTCTCTCCGGGGGCGGTGTATACATCGCGCAATACTGGGGTGTCAAAGATCTGAAACGGATCCGTTATACACTGGGGCTCATCTATAAGAATACACTTCTGTTTGGAATGGTCATCGTGCTTCTGGTCCAGTGGCAGCCCGATTGGATCATCGGATTGTTCATCCGGGAAGATGCCGTCGTAACCTTAGGCGTGGATTATATCCGGATCGCATCTCTTTCTTATCTGGTGACAGCGCTTTCGTTTAGCATGGCTTTTTCCAGTCGCTGCATCCAGCGCCTGCGGTGGCCTACGACGATCAATGCGCTGGCGCTGATCCTCAATACAGTGTTAAACTATGCGCTGATTTATGGGAAATGGGGCTTTCCTGTCATGGGCGTCAAAGGCGCCGCGCTGGCGACCCTCATCGCCAGGACCCTGGAATTCCTTCTGATGGTCGGATACATATACAAGTCGCCGGACCATCCTCTGGCAGCCCGCTTTTCAGAGTTGACGGGCTATTCGAAGACATTTCGGAATCAGATCTACAAAACGGCCGGGCCTATCGTATTGTCCGATGGCGCCTATGGGGTAGCGGCCAGCATATTTCTGGCCGGCTTTGGCATCATCGGTTCTGTGGCCGTGGCGGCGTATCAGGTCGTTCACATCCTCGGTGAGTTTTCCCAATCCATGTTCTACGGACTGGGAAACGCATCTGCAGTGATCCTGGGAGAAAAACTGGGACGGGGAGACATCAAAGGCGCCGACCGCGATGCCAGAGGCTTTTTATGGTTCGGGCTGGGACTGATCTCATTGATCACCGTGCTTTTGCTTCTGGTCAATCCGCATGTGCCCGGCTGGTATGATTTTGATGCGGCTACGACTGCGGTTCTGGTTCCGGCGCTCACAGTGTCAGCGCTTACCGTGTGGGGCAGGGCACTCACCTATCTGTTTATCTGCGGTGTATTGCGAAGCGGCGGCGATACTCGATATGTGATGATCGTGGATATCGGCTGGACGTGGCTGTTCGGCATCCCCGTCATGTTTGCCGGCATTCTTTTCTTTGATTTCGTACTGTGGCAGGCTGCTCTTATCCGATTCTTGTCGGAATGCACCAAAGCCGTGCAGTTCTATTTTCGCTACAGAACGAAGAAGTGGCAGAATGTTCTGACAGAAACCCAGCCGGACCTGATGCCCGAAACCACAGAGCATATTTCTTGAAAATAACTTGTTCGGATGCGGCAAGACTGGTAAAATGACAGGGATGTGTCAAGACATAGTGATTCTACAAGAGCATACTGTATTTGCAGGTTTTACGACCCGGCCATCCATTGGCGCAGAGCGTCGTGATGCGCTTGCGAAAGCAGCCGCTGAATGCGGCGGCGCCGCAGTGCGTCTCAGTCTGGTTCACGGAACGGCCGTGGCGAGGGTCGCACTGCCGGATGTGCTGCGGGCTCAGGACGGCATCCTCGATTACGAGGATACCGACGCCGCGATCACCGATCAGAAGAATGTGGTGCTGACCAGCGGACACGGTGACTGCCTGCCGATCTACCTGTACGACCCTGGGGTGCCGGCCATCGGCCTGGCCCACGCGGGCTGGCGCGGGACGCTGCAGAACATTGCTTCGGAGACCGTACAGTCCATGAGCCGGCATTATTCCTGCGATCCGAAAAATATCCGCGCCTGGATCGGTCCGGGAATCGGTCGGTGCTGCTTCGAAGTCAGCGCCGATGTGGCGCAGTCCTTTTATGATACGTTTGAATGGGCGTCGGAATACATCGCTCCGGGACCCGAAGAAAAATTCCATATCGATTTAAAGGGAATCAATCACCGTCAGCTTTCCGACTGTGGCATAACAACCATAGAAGCTTCGGACCTCTGCACGGTGTGCCGCCCGGATCTGTTTTATTCTTATCGGAGAAATCGAGCGCGCGAACGCATGCTCGCATACATTTATTTAAAGGGAGATTGTTGATGAAAAAGCAAAACCGCATGGGCGGATTCTTTACCCAGGCCATCGGATTTTTTCCGCTGGTATTTCTTGTGCTTATTTTTTACTTTGCCCGGCATTCCATGATGGATATGATCAGCAATTGGGGTGTGGATCATCCCAAGGGCGATGGAGAACCGCTGCTGGAACGGCATATGTTTGTACAGGATCAATACCATCGCAGGGACGTGACAGAGCCCGACGAAGTCGTTGAGCTGGAATATGCCACCATGTCAACGCAGCATTTCTCGGGGTCGGATCTGTCGGTGACCGAAACGGTGATCGAACTGGACAACGGAGACGTCTATCGGCACACTCAGATCCCCTTCTCTGAATATCTGAGAGCATATAACCAATATAAGCTCATCGTATTTTATGAATTCAAACACGGATGGGTGACGTACCTTGATCCTGAGACACAGGAGTGGGTGATCAACGAAAGATTGAGAAGCGGTGTGTCCTTTCCGATGACCATGGCTTTTGTGAACATCGAAAACGAAACGTACCTCGTCTTTGATCAACCCTACGCATACAGCCAGGGAGAAGACGGCAACGTCATCGCCCACGACGACAAGATCGGCAAAATCTATATCAACCCCAGAGGCTATGGGTTTGACTTTGTCATGGGGTTTGCCATGGCCGAAGGCGTCTATTCGGAAATGTGGACGTTGGAAAGCTCAGAGCCCCTCGTAGACATGGAAAACCCCGAGGCATCCATCGCTACCGGCGAGACGAATGCGGAATTTTGGGAAAGATGCTGCTATGGATCGGATCATCGCTTTCTGCTGGACGGATACTATACCAGAACGCCTGAAAGCTATTCGGGTTACCAGGCAAATGCTTTCTGGCGCAACCCCGGTGTGCA
>DPKU01000169.1 GCA_003542355.1 Clostridiales bacterium
CCCATATCCTTGCGCATATATCTTATCTTCTTCCACCGCACTTCGTCAATATCGGCGCAGTCCAAAGAATCGTGTGCCTTTTCGCAGGACCGGACGATCTTGCGCATACCCGGAACGATGCGGTTCCGAAGCTCCGTGACCCACTGATCCAGGGCCGCCGTCTTGTAGGATTCCAGATCGATGGGATCCATGACGCCGTCCGTAAAGAGCAGCTTCACCTTGTCCGGGCAGAGTTCCAGCCGCTTCAGGACTTCCCACACCGTTTCCGGCGCCCGGCCGAAGAGCATGTCCCGTTCCTCCTGAGTAAAGTCGTCGAAAGTATTTTTTTCAGTCCTGTAGAGGCGGTCTTTTTCCAGGTAGAAATCTTCCTGCCCATACTCTTTGGAGAGCGAAGCCAGAAGCTCTGCAGGCGTCTTCTCGTTTTCCAGCGCCGCCCGGGTGCCGTCCAGCATGGCCATAAAGGCAGCGGCAAGCACCAGATAAGTGTTGGCTTTGGGGTTGGGCGAGCGAAGCTCGAACCGGGTGGCCATGGGATTGCGCATATCCCGGATCAGTCCGGCCAGAATGGTCCGGTTCCGGGAGGGTGCATCCACACTGTGGCCCAAACTGGTCACCACGCTCACCGGCGCTTCAAATCCCGGCTTCAGCCGGTTGTAGGAATCGTTGGTGCAGTTGGCCATGGGACCGACGATATCGTAATTCTTCAGCAGGCCCATCAGGCAGGAGTAGCCGATGGGGCTCAAATAATCCTTCGTCACATCGCCTGCGGTGAACAGGTTTACGAGGCGTCCGTCCTTGAGCCGGGCCGTCACACCCATGTGGGTATGCTTTCCGCTGCCGGCTACGCCCTCGATGGGCTTGGCCATGTAGGTCACATCCAGCCCGTGATTCCGGAACACATCCTTGACGATGTAGCGGATCTGCTTGTCGTTGTCCGCCGCCTGCATGGGATCCGAATACTTCCAGTCGATCTCCAGCTGCTCCATGATGTGGTCGAAGTCTCCGTCGTGGGTGAGCTTCGGCTTGACGCCGCCCACTTCCTTATGGGCCATTTCCACGCAGAAACCGTAACGGTTCAGGATGTCCAGGGTATGCTCCAGGGCGGTGCGTACGGGTCCCAGGGTGCGCTTCCAGTACTGTTCCTTGAGTTCCTGGGAGGTGTGTAGACGATCCTTGTCGGCCATATCGTCGGGGGTCTTGACGTAGAACTCCATCTCCGTGCCGGCCGTAAGCTCGATGTCCTGGATATCGTCGATACTGCCGATGGGCAAATGGTCGAAGATATAAGGATGGTCCTTCATCAGCTGCAGCAAATTCTTTTTAAATACCGCGATGGCGTCCCGCAGGATGATCCTGGAGCCCACCTCTGCTTTGTCGTTGTGCACAAGATATGAAGGGATCCGAAGACTTCCCACAGGCAGTCCGGTTTCTTCGTGGATGTTGTTGTAGTTGTAGTCCACGTACCAGTTGACGGACAAGTCGGGCAGAATGTCCACCCGGGCGTTGTTGATCTCGGCGATCTTCGGCAGAAATACCGAGGACCCATCGGTCTGTACCCCAAAGGTCAGGAAGCGATCGATGTCTTCCAGCATGTTCTCGATGGGGATCTTCTCGTCGGTGTCGTCACCGTTGATATCAAGACCGCTCAATGATACGAACCGTATCTCCGGATGCGACAGAAGCTGCTGTCGGATCTCAGCCTCCTTATGTTCTTTTGCCGGTAAACAGAATATCATGTTCTCTAACATCAATCCTTCCTCCTTTCATGAATTTTGATTGACTCTACTTATCCAATTAACAAAGCCGCGCCGCGGAAGGGACGACGTGTACGCCTTCCACGGTACGGCTTGCTATTGAATACGTTTTGAAAAATATAGTTTTTATTTTACACGATGGTAACGAATTGTCAAGAGCCCTTATTATTCAATTGTCGCTTCATTGCGCCAGTTGCTGCAGGTATTGCTGCAGCTGCTCCATGAATTGACCGTATCCGGCCCAGTCTCCGGCTCTTTGAGATTGCTGGGCATTTTCGTAGGCTTCGTTGGCCAGCTGGATCAGCTCGGCCACGTCGGTAGTGATGATCGTTCCGGGATCGGGGGTTTCGCCATCGGGTGTTTCGGGCTCAAGCGTTCCGCCGGCTTCCAGAATGGCCGCCGCTTCCAACCCGGCCAATACCGGATTGTCCGCATTCAACGGATCGCCGGCGCCGGTTCCGAACAAGGCGTCCAGGGCTTCGCCCAGCGTCGCTTTATAGGCGATCCGGTCCCCGTAATAGACGATGACCCGCTTCACTTCGGGCAGACTGCCCTGGGATGCCTCCAAATAGACAGGCTCTACGTACAGCAGAGATCCCTCCACCGGGAACACGAACATGTTGCCTCTGGAATAGGTGGAACCGGAATTGTTCCAAAGGGAGAATTCCTTCGAAATTTCCGTATCCTGGTTGATCTGTGCCTCGATCTGGGCCGGTCCGTAAATGATCCGGTCCTTGGGCAGCCTGTACAGGATCAGTTCTCCGTAGTACGGCACATCGTTTCTGGCCACCAGAAGACCCGTCATGTTGGCCTTTCCGCTGGGCGTATAGGGAATAGAGTTGATGAACTCCGCCTTGTCCTCGCCCGGCAGCCGCATGATGAAGTAATTCGGAGAGATGACCTGTTCCGTCTGTCCGTAGGTTTCCCGGGCGATGGCCCACAAGTCCTCATTCTGATAAAAAACTTCCACATTGGTCATGTGGTACTTTTTGTACACATTGGCCTGAATATTGAGCAATGCGTTGGGATAGTGGATATGGGCCCGCATGTATTCGGGCATTTCCTCGAAATCTTTTAGGAGATCCGGATAGATTTTCTGCAGTGTCAGGACCATGGGATCGTTTGCGTCCGATATATAGAAATCCGCATTTCCGTTGTATGCGTCCACGACGATCTTGACCGAGTTTCTGATGTAGTTCATGTGGCTGGTTTCGGACCAGGGTTCCGAATACGGATAATAGGAGCTCATGGTATAGGCATCCAGGATCCAGAAGATCCGGCCATCCGCCACCACCACATAGGGATCATCGTCGTAGGCCAGGAAGGGAGCAATCTTCTGGACCTTTTCTTCGATGTTGCGGTAGATCAGCATTTTAGAATCGCTGTTGATGTTGGTGGATACCAGTATTTTAAGACTTCTTTCCCGGATGGCAAACAGGAGCCGGTTGAAAAAGTTCAGCTCGATGCCCGCATCGCCTTCGTAGAAGTTGTACATATTGGCTTCCCCGCTGGGATAGTCGAACTCCGCCTCGTCGGTTCCAACGATAATATAATCGTCGGTAGACTCTCCGAAATAGATCTCGGGGCGTGTGATCTGGATCTCCTCTACCTCGGAAACCGGCGGAATACTGTCGATCATCATATCCGGCTGTCCGCTGGCAGTCACCTTGTCCACTCTGGACAGCGTAATGCCGTAACCATGGGTATATTTCAGGTGACGAATGAGCCACTGGTCTTCGATCCGGGCCTGGTCGATCTCTCTTGCAGACAAGAAGACCTGGGTATATTCTCCATTCACCATGTACCGATCCACATCCACGTCGTTGAACGTGTAGTAGGTCCGGATGGACTGGGTTTGATTGTAGAACTGCTCCGCCGGCTCGAAATCGTTGATCCGGATGTTGGAGAAGGTGTCCATATTGTTGAGCACATCGATCTTGCTCAGCTGATTATCGGCGGCGAAATCTTTGACCGTAATGTTTTCCAGTCCATAGGCAGAACGGGTATAGGTGATGTTGTTCTGAAGGTATTCCCGCTCTTTATTGATCTCGTCGGGAGACACCACCAGGTTCTGGACCAGCATAGCTGCGCCGGAGCCGCCCAGAGAAATGACCACCATGAGCGCCGGGATCGCCAGCGCCATTTTTATATTGCGCTTTTTCAAGCCAATGGCAAAGAAGACGGCGCCGACGATCGCCAGTCCGATCAGGATCCGGTAGACCAGCAGCGTCACGTTGATGTCCGTATATCCTGCGCCATAGGCTACGCCCGTGCCGCTGTAGAGCAGGTCGTACTGCCGCAGGAATGTATTGATGCCCACCGTTGTAAAGAGCAGGATGCCCAGGATGGTCAGCTGCGTGCTGGCCACCGTCACGAGGATCTTGCCCACGTAACTGCCCTTGGGCGTTTTCTTTTTCGTTTTGTTCTTCTGCTTGCGGAACAGGCTCTCAAAATATTCGCCTACACTGGTGGGGCGGTTTTCGCCGGAAAATTCATCTTCCGTCGTATCGTAAGCATAGGGTTCTTCTTCCGGTTCGGGCTCCGGCGCGCCGGCCGTGGGGCGGGTAAAGCTCACCAGCAGCACGTAGAACAGGAACGTGAGACCCAACAGTGTGACGATCATGTTGGTGCCCGCACTGTTCAAGCCGTCCAAAAATTCCAGTCTGAACATGTAGAAACTCAGATCCTGGCCGAACAGCGGATCCGCCAGATTGAAGCTCGTGGCATTCATGTACTGCAG
>DPKU01000139.1:0-2271 GCA_003542355.1 Clostridiales bacterium
TCATCCATCAGAACCGTTTTGCAGGCAGGCGGAGCTGTGCAGAGATCGGCGCCCGGATCAAAATTCTGTTCGTGGATGCGGCCCATACGGATCTTTTCGTAATCGACGTCGGACAGCAGACAGGTGGAGTTCCGGTCCAGGCCGGTCGTCTGCTTCAGCACATCGCCGCCTTCGGCAATCAGACAGTGCCCCGAAAACACTGTATCCGTGGTGGATTCGGAGGGGCCTGCGGAGGCGTAGACATAGGCACATTGGTAGCGAAAGCTGAGATCTTTTACCAGCGCCGTGCGCACAGCGGATTTTCCCGCATAATCCGTGGAGGCCGAAGGGTTGAACAACGTGCTGGCGCCAGAGAGGATCAGCCGGGCGCCGGGGGTGATGGGCATCCATGCGTCGTGACAGATTTCCACGCCGAAAGAAAAACCGCTTGCCTCATCCAGGAAAAGCAGATGTCCGAAGGGGATCTCTTCCCCTTGCAGGCGAATCTTGTCCAGCTGCGCAGCCAGGGTTCTGCCGGAGCAAAACCAGCGATTTTCATTGAACTCTCCATCGTTGGGGATATGCATCTTGGGAACGATGCCCCGGATGCGTCCACGCTGCAGCACAGCGGCGCAATTGTACAGGTTGTTTTGCACGAGGAATGGCAATCCGACGATCAGAGCGCAGTTCAGCTCCTTCGTTTTCTCCGTCACGATGGCCAGCGCCTCCAGTACCGCCTCCTGCAGCTGCTGAGAAAAAAACAGATCTCCGCAGGAATAGCCGCTCAGGGACAGCTCCGGAAAAAGCACCACCGAAGCGCCTTGCGCATCAGCTTGCAGGGCCTGCCGGACCATTTCGGAAGCGTTTTCCCGCGGGTCTGCCAGGTGGACCCGCGGCGATACGGCGGCGAGTCGGATATAGCCCATTGTCTGCATAATATTACCTCCAGGTAGATTATAGCGCAAAACAATGACGATGCAAAGAAAAAGGAAATAGTATATACTATTGAAAAGAGTCTTCAAAAAAAGACTCTTGCAGAGGAGGAATACATGCACAAAGAATATGCGATCAACACGTTGACGGCAGATCTGAGCTTCACCGATTTTTTTCTGGTGAAAGGCCTGTCGATCCGAACCGGTTCCAACCGGAAAATGTTCCTGGATGTGATCCTGGGCGATGCCACCGGGGAGATTAACGGGAAAAAGTGGGATGTGACGGAGGACGAAGCCATCGTTCTCGATCAGATAAAAGAGGGCGACCTGGTAAGGGTCAAAGCGGATGTGACGGAGTGGAACGGCCTTCTACAGCTGAAGGTCCTTCGGATCCGCAAAGCGGTCAAGGAAGACAAGCTGGAAATGTCGGACTACATCAAGACGGCTCCGGAAGATCCAGCGGAAATGTTTGCCTATGTGCTGAACAGCGCCGAAAGCATCACGAATCCGGACTTGAAGGGACTGACGGTCCGCTTTTTGCAGGAGAACAAGGAGAAGCTTCTCTATTATCCGGCTGCCATGCGCAACCATCACGCGGAGCTGGGTGGCCTGCTCTATCACGTGAAACGGATGCTCATGTCCGGAGAGAAGCTTTGTGAGATCTACAAGTTTCTGGACCGGGACTGGGTGGTCTGCGGCGTGATCCTTCACGATATGGAAAAGCTGAACGAGATCATTTCAAACGAGTGGGGCATTTCTCCCGGGTACACGCTGGAAGGCCAGCTGCTGGGGCACCTGGTCCAGGGCGTCAAGGTTGTGGACCGCATGGCCAAAGAAGAAGGCATGTCCCAGGAGAAAGCGCTGATGCTGGAGCATATGATTTTGGCGCACCACTATGAACCGGAATTCGGAAGCCCAAGAAAACCTTTGTTTCCCGAAGCGGAACTGCTGCATTATCTGGATATGATCGATGCCAGAATGTACGATTTCGAAGATGCGCTGACGGGGACCTTGCCCGGAGACTTTACGCAGAGAGTTCGCACGCTGGACGGACGGATGCTGTACAAACCCACATTCAATAAGGACGGCGAATGAAAGAAGAAAAAACCGGGACCCTTGCGGAACGGATTTTTTACAATAAGGACAACTTTTTCTGCATCTCGATCTTCGAGAGCGAAAGGGAGCAGTTTTATGCCGTAGGCTATCTTCCCTATGCGGAAAAGGGACGTCGGTATACGCTGCGGGGCGACTGGAAGACCCACCCAAAATATGGCGAGCAATTCGCATTTACATCCTACGAAGAAAAGGAACCGGAGACCGAAGCGGGCCTCATTGCTTTTTTATCTTCGGGGATGCTCCG
>DPKU01000139.1:2286-3145 GCA_003542355.1 Clostridiales bacterium
GTGCTGAACCGTCAGCCGGAACGCCTGACAGAGGTGCCGGGCATCGGCGAAGTAAAGGCGGCTGCCATCGTCGAAGGATATCAGGAACGGCGGGAACTGGCCGATACGGTCCTGGCGCTGCAGGCCTTCGATATCTCCTCGGCAACAGCGATGAAGCTCTACCAGGTCTATGGTTCGGATGCTGCCGACAAAGTCCGGGAAAATCCCTATCAGTTGATCGAAGACGTGTTCGGGATCGGATTTCAGAAGGCGGACCGAATCGCCCAAAGCATGGGGATCACTTCCCAGGATCCTCATCGGATCCGCAGCGGCATCCTCTACAACCTGGGCTTGGAAGCCAACGGGGGCAACACGTATGCGCTTCGTAAGCCCTTTTGTGAACAGACTGCCAGAATGCTGGACGTAAGTTTGCAGGAATTGGAAGAAGTGCTGTATACAGCCATCCTCCAGGGTGATCTGTACGCAGATGTCATGGACGGGGCGGAGCTCTTGTACCTGGACCGTTTTTACCGGGCCGAGCAGCGGGTGGCGGGTAAAATGCTTCAGCTGGCCCATGCCGGGCTTTCCCATCTGACCGGTGATCTGGAAGGAATGATCCGCCGGATGGAAACCGACAGAGACATCCAATTATCCAAAAAACAAAAACAAGCGATTCTCACTTCCCTTCAGAACGGCGTGTGTGTCATCACCGGCGGACCCGGAACCGGCAAGACGACCATCATCGATGCGATCATGTATATCCTGACATCCAACGGGATCCGGACCGCACTGGCCGCGCCCACGGGAAGGGCCGCCAAGCGCATGAGCCAGACCACAGGGTATGATGCATCCACCATCCACCGACTTCTGGAGTATTTCT
>DPKU01000048.1 GCA_003542355.1 Clostridiales bacterium
AATCAAATGAACAAATGCAATGACGAAATTACGTCCTGTTCGGGCGACACAGAGAGTCAGCGGCTGGTGGAAGCTGATTCCGATGAACAGGTTCGGTCTCATTTCCGAGCAGGACGCCTCAACCCTCTCTCGAAGGCAGTAAGGCGTCACGGATGTCCCGTTACCATGGCAAAAGATTTGACAGAATCTTTGGAGAGACTGCACAGGATGCAGTAAGTTGGGTGGTACCGCGGTGAATGATCGTCCCAGGCTATGATATGCCTGGCATTTTTTTTACGCGAAAGGAATCGAAGCGATGAAAAAAATAGGAATGACTGATGCGACTCTACAAGAGATGATCCTCCGGGAAAAAGGCGCAGTAGGGTTCAAAGAGAAGATCGAGATCGTCCGTATGCTGGACAAGATCCGGATCGATGTGATCCAGATCCCTTTTCCCGCAGACGAGAAGGTGAATGAACTTCTGATCAAGACGGTAGCACCTCTGGTGCGCCACAGTTTCCTGTGCTGCAACGGCGGCCTCGCGGCCGCTTCCATCGACAGCGCATGGAAGGCCATGAAGGACGCCAGAAAGCCCATGCTCCGCATTGGGCTTCCCGTTTCGGCCATCCGTATGGAATATGGGCTGGGCCGCAAGCCGCTTCAGGTGCTGGAATTGATCGCACAGCTTGTGGACAGAGCGGCCTCTCACACCAAGGATGTGGATTTTGTGGCCGAGGACGCTACCACTGCCGAATGGGGATTTCTCTGTGAAACCGCAAAGACAGCAGTCAAGGCCGGCGCCTCTGTCTTTACCATCGAGGATTCAGCCGGGACCATGCTGCCTCCTGAATTCGGAGCTTTTATAGAGCGCCTGCGCTTCGATGTACCGGAATTGTCCGGTGTGCAGCTGGGTGTCTGTTTCAACAATCGTTTCAGAATGTCAGAAGCCGCTTGCCTGGCCGCTGTGGATCAGGGCGCGGATGTGATTCGAGTGAGCACCGGCGGGCAGATCGCCGCCGGCATGGAAACAATGGCCGACATTATTGAGCAGCGCGGAGAAAGCATCGGCCTTACCTCAGGACTGGCCCATACCCAGGTGCAACAGGCTGCCGTTCGGATCCGTCAGCTCGCTACCGGGTCCGTGCAAGGAAAAGAACGGGAATACGAGTCGACATCCGGCGTTCGGATCGGGGCGCTTCTGCTAAAGGAAGGGGACAGCCTGCAGACCGTAGGAAAAGCGGCCAAAGATCTGGGATACGACCTTTCGGCAGAGGAGCGTAAAAAAGTATATGAAGCCTTTCAGCGGCTGGTTCACAAAAAAGAGATCGGCGCCAAAGAGCTGGAGGCGATCATTGCCAACGAAGCGATACAAGTGCCTCCCACATATCAGCTGAAGAGCTACGTGATCAACAACGGCAACCTGATCCGATCCACGGCCCACATCATCCTGGAAAAAACAAACGGCAAGGCCACCTCCGTGGAAGGATTCGCGGTAGGAGACGGACCCATCGAGGCCGCATTCCGTGCCATCGAG
The DNA here is from genome assembly GCA_003542355.1 of Clostridiales bacterium. Lineage (GTDB taxonomy): Bacteria > Bacillota > Clostridia > Peptostreptococcales > Anaerovoracaceae > UBA10908. The sequence continues at coordinate 1,514 of DPKU01000048.1, forward strand.
CAGATCGTGGGACGGCATTTTGAACTGGACGAATTCCAGATCCAGGCTGTCACCGAGGGCCGGGAAGCCATGGGGGACACGCTGGTGAAGCTTCGAGCCGGCGGCAAGCTCTATTCGGGCAAGGGCATATCCACCGATATCATCGGCGCCGGGATCAGCGCGTATCTGAGCGCTGTCAACAAGATCGTATTTGAGGAGAATGTATCATGAAGCTGACGTTTTCCACCAATGGCTGGAGCGAGTTTTCCAAGGCGAAATTTCTGGACATCGCCAAGGACCTGGGTTTTTACGGCGTAGAATTTCACCAGAGCAGCCGGGATGTTTTCCGGGGGGAAACCGGCGATGAAGATTTGCGGGCAGCAGATCGGCTGAAGCGGGAATTGAATCAGACCGGCCTTGCAGTCCCCTGTTACGATATCGTTCTGGATGCGGCAGACAGCGCCCGCATCGCTGAGAATACAGAACAACTCCTCCATGCAGTTCGACTCTGCGAGGGTGCCGGCATTTCCTATTTGCGGATCACTGCCCGGGATCAGATCCACGGAGATGCGGAAGCAGCGGAAGCGGTGGTAAGGGACTGCCTTGCCCCTGTGATCGAGTATGCGGAAAAAGGACCGGTCTGCATCCTGATGGAGACCACGGGCATCTACAAAGACACCGGAAAGCTGCGCCTGCTGCTCAACGAGTTTGCCAGCGACAGTCTGGCGGCACTCTGGGACGTGCATCATCCGTATCGCTTTGGCAACGAAGATCCGGAAACCACAGTACAGAATCTGGGTGCCTACATCAGGCATGTCCATATCAAGGATTCTCTTCCGGGGCCACAGGGCCCTGAATACGCACTCGTCGGAGAAGGAGACATTCCCCTGGACAGCATGATGAACGCACTGCGTTCCATCAATTTTGACGGCAGCCTTTCCCTGGAATGGCTGCCCGGGTGGATGCCCGAGCTGGCCGACCCTGCCATCGTTTTTCCGCACTATGTTCATTATATGAGCCGGTACGATGAAAGCGCGCGGAGCGATGACCGGCTCTACGACAACAAAGCTGGCACCGGAAAGTATCTGTGGAAAAAGGATGCGCTCATCGACCTGACTTTTTCGCAGATCCTGGACCGGGTGGTGTCGGAATTTCCAGACCAGTATGCGTTTCGCTATACGATGATGGATTATACCAGGACCTATGCGGAGTTCCGTCGGGACGTGGACGATTTTGCCCGCTCCCTCATTGCTCTTGGGGTCAAGCAGGGTGACAAAGTGACCGTGTGGGCCACCAATGTGCCCCAGTGGTATGTGGCCTTCTGGGCCGCTACGAAGATCGGCGCCGTACTGGTGACCATGAATACCGCATACAAGATCCACGAAGCCGAATATCTGCTGCGCCAGTCTGATACGCACACGCTGATCATGATCGACGGGTTCCGGGACTCGGACTATGTGGGGATCATCCGGGAACTCTGTCCCGAGCTGGAAAGAGCCGAATCGCCGGGACGGCTGCACTGCAAGCGATTGCCCTTTTTACGGAATATTATTACAGTGTCATCTTCGCAAAAGGGATGTTATACTTGGGAAGAGGCGTTGGCGGCAGGCCGCAGCGTTCCCCGGGAAGAAGTGGGCCGACGGGCGGCGCTGGTGGATAAGCACGATGTGTGCAATATGCAGTATACATCGGGAACCACAGGGTTTCCCAAAGGTGTCATGCTCACCCATTACAACATCGTCAACAACGGGAAGTGCATCGGCGATCGAATGGACCTGTCCACCGCCGACCGGATGCTGATCCAGGTACCCATGTTCCACTGCTTCGGCATGGTGCTGGCCATGACGGCAGCCATGACCCATGGATCCACCATGATGCCGCTCCCGTACTTTTCGCCCAAGCCGGCGCTGGCCTGTATCAATCAGGAACGCATCACCTGCATCCATGGCGTTCCCACCATGTTCATCGCGCTTTTGGAGCACGAGGATTTCAGCAAGACGGATTTCTCCCATATGCGGACCGGTATCATGGCCGGCAGCCTGTGTCCCATCTCGGTGATGCGGGATGTGGTGGACAAGATGAATTTGACGGAGATCACCATCGTGTTCGGGCAGACCGAAAGCGCTCCGGGCTGTACCATGAGCAGCACCGACGATCCCCTGGAAGTGCGGGTATCCACCGTGGGACGGCCGCTGCCCCAGATCGAATGCCGCATCGTGGATCCGATCACCAACCGTGAACTGCCGCCGGGAGAGATCGGCGAGTTCGTCGCCCGCGGATACAACATTATGAAGGGCTATTATAAGATGCCCAGGGCCACGGCTACGGCTGTCGACAAGGACGGCTGGCTCCACACAGGAGATCTGGCCATGATGACGCAGGAAGGCAACTTCTGCATCACCGGACGGCTCAAGGACATGATCATCCGGGGCGGAGAAAATATCTATCCCAAAGAAATCGAAGAGTTCGTGTACAACCACCCGAAAGTCGCCGATGTTCAGGTGATCGGCGTACCGGACAAGCAGTACGGCGAAGAGATCATGGCTTGTGTGATCCTCAAAGATGGTCAAACGGCCACAGCCGAAGAGATCCAGGAGTATATCCGGGCGCATATGGCCCGTCACAAAGTGCCAAAATATGTGGAATTCGTGGATTCATTCCCCATGAATGCCGCAGGGAAAATATTGAAATACAAAATGAGGACCGCCGCAGTTGAAAAGTTGGGACTGTACGAGGCGGCCAATGTGGAGACGGCATAAGCCGAAGGAGGAGACAATGCTTCAGATCACCATCAACAAGGCCCCCGAACTCAAGGCAAAGCCTGCAGACGAAACAAAATTGGGGTTTGGCAATTACTATACCGATCACATGTTCATCATGGATCACTCTCCGGAAAAGGGCTGGCACGACGCTCGCATCGTTCCCTTTGAGAATTTTTCCATCAGCCCTGCTGCCATCGTCTTTCATTACGGCATGTGTATTTTCGAAGGACTGAAGGCCTATCGGCGCCCCGACGGGAAAGTGCAGCTCTTCCGGCCCGACGAGAATGCCCGCCGGATGATGCGCTCCGCAGAGCGGATGTGCATGCCCCAGTTTCCCGAGGAATATTTCATGGAAGCTGTCAAGACCCTGGTGTCGCTGGATTCCGATTGGACGCCAAGTGCCCCCGGAACGACGCTGTACGTTCGGCCGACACTCATCTGCAATCACGACGATCTGTCCATGCACTCCCTCGGTCGCTTTATGTTTTTTATCATATTAAGCCCCGTAGGATCTTATTATGTTGAAGGACTGAAGCCCGTTCGCATCAAGATCGAGGAAACGGCAGCCCGGAGCGTTCATGGCGGAACAGGTTTTGCCAAATGCGGCGGAAACTACGCCGGTTCGTTCCACGCTACGGTACAGGCTGAGAAGGAAGGCTATTCTCAGGTGCTCTGGCTTGACGGCGCTACAAAACAGTACATCGAAGAAGTCGGCAGCAACAACATCATGTTCAAGATCGGCGGCAAGATCGTGACACCGGCCCTGGGCGATACGGTGCTTCCGGGCATTACGCGCAAGTCCTGCATCGAAATGTTCAAAAAGTGGGGCATGGAAGTGGAGGAGCGGCAGCTGTCTGTGGCCGAGCTTCTGGAACAGCTGGAAAAAGGCAACGTGGAAGAGGTCTTCGGCGTTGGAACGGCAGCCATCGTCACACCGGTGGGCGTTCTGGGTTATGGCGGCAAGAATTATGAATTCAACGGCGGACAGATCGGCGAAACGACCCAGCGGTTGTATGACGAGCTGGTGGGCCTCCAGTTTGGCCAGAGAGCAGATGAGTTCGGCTGGACAGTGATGGTTGAATAGGAGAACAGGAAGCAAAAATATGCACCAAAGAAAAACAGTCATCATGGACGGCAACGAAGCCGCCGCATACGTTGCCTACGCTTTTACGGAAGTGGCGGCCATTTATCCCATCACCCCTTCTTCTCCCATGGCGGAAAAGACCGACGTGTGGTCGGCGGAAGGAAAGAAAAACATTTTCGGTCAGCCGGTGAAGCTGGTGGAAATGCAATCGGAAGCCGGTGCGGCCGGCGCAGTTCACGGTGCGCTGGAGACCGGTGCTTTGGCCACGAGCTTTACTTCCTCCCAGGGGCTGCTTCTGATGCTGCCGGTGATGCACCGCATTTCCGGGCAACGACATCCCGGCGTGCTGCACGTGGCGGCCCGGACCGTGGGAACCCATGCGTTTTCCATATTCGGCGATCATTCCGACGTGATGAACTGCCGGGGAACGGGTTTTGCCATGCTTTCTACCTCCAGTGTTCAGGAAGTGATGGATCTGGCGGGCGTGGCCCATCTGGCCGCCATTCAAAGCCGGGTGCCGTTCCTTCATTTCTTTGACGGGTTTCGCACCTCTCATGAAATCAGCAAGATCGAAGCCATGGAATACGATACTCTGGCAGAGTTGCTGGATCGGGAGGCGCTGCAGGAATTCCGCGACCACGCGCTCAACCCGGAGGAACCGGCTTTGCGCAGCACCGTCCAGAATCCGGATATCTATTTTCAGGTGCGGGAAGCCAACAATCGCTTCTACGATGCGGTCCCGGATATCGTTTCGGGGTATATGGACCAGATCTCGGCGCGCACCGGGCGCTCGTATAAGCTTTTCAATTATTATGGCGCACCGGATGCCACGGAAGTCGTCATAGCCATGGGCTCTGTCAGCGGCGCCATTCGCGAGACGGTGGATCATCTGAACGCTCAGGGTCGTAAAGTCGGCTTCGTCCAGGTCCATCTGTTCCGGCCCTTTGCCATCCACAAGCTTCTGGAGGCGATCCCCGAGACAGCTCTTCGGATCGCCGTTCTGGACCGCTGCAAGGAGATGGGCTCCGCCGGAGAACCGCTCTATCAGGATGTGTGCACTGCTTTCGCACAAAGCAAACGATGCCCGTTGATCCTGGGCGGACGCTACGGTCTTTCTTCGAAAGATACGACGCCTTCCCAAATCGGCGGTGTATACGAAAATCTTCGCAGGGAAGAGCCCCTTAACGGTTTTACCATCGGCATCGTCGATGACCTGACCCATCTTTCCCTGGCTTCGGATCTGGAGATCCCCCAGGTCAAAGAAGGCGTTTTTGCTTGCAAATTCTGGGGATTGGGATCTGACGGGACTGTAGGCGCCAACCGCAACACCGTAGAGATCATCAGCAAGTATACGGATTTTTACGGACAGGCGTATTTTGAGTACGACGCCAAAAAATCTTTCGGCATCACCAAATCTCATCTGCGCTTTTCCAAGGAGCCCATCGACTCTTCCTACTTGGTCCGAAACGCTGATTTTATCGCTTGTCACCATCAGACGTTCCTTGCACAATATGACATGGTCTCGGAACTGCTGCCCGGCGGGACATTTCTGCTGAACTGCCCTTGGACAGGGGCGGAGCTGGAGGAAAAGATCCCGGGACAGGTCAAGCGGGCCCTGGCCGAAAAGAAAGCCAATTTCTACATCATCGACGCCAGTGGCATCGCCCGGGATCTGGGCCTGGGGATCCATGCCAACATCGTGCTGCAGTCCGCTTTTTTCAGCCTCATGTCGGTGATTCCGGCCGAGGAAGCAGATGGCTATCTGCGGGCGGCGGTCCGGGAGACGTATTTCACCAAGGGCGACGCTGTGGTGGAGAAAAACCTGAACGCTGTGACCCGGGGAGCCCAAGCCGTCACACAGGTGGGGATCCCGGAAGACTGGGCATCGGCGCCGAAAGAGGCTGCTGCTGTCCAGGACGATGCGCCGGCAGTGGTCAAAAACCTGCTGCGGCCCATCAATGCACAAAAGGGAGACGATCTTCCGGTAAGCGCTTTTAAAGGATACGAAGACGGTCAAGTGGAATTGGGGCTCACAGCCTATGAAAAGAGGCGGATCGCCACAGCGGTACCCGTGTGGAACGCCGATGCTTGCCTGCAGTGCAATCAATGTGCCTTCGTGTGTCCCCATGCGGCCATTCGACCCTATTTGCTCAATGATGCCGAAGCAGCCGCCGCACCGGCGGAAATGCACATTGTGCCGGCAAAGGGCAAAGCAGCTGCCGGACTGTCCTATACGCTGTCGGTGAGCACTGACGACTGCACCGGATGCGGCAGTTGTGTTTCCTCCTGTCCAGCAAAGCAGAAAGCCCTTGTTATGGCCCCTATCGATCAGGTACCTGCCGGAAGAGAGATCTGGGCGTATAGCTTGAGCCTTTCGGATAAGAAAGTCTTTGATCCCTTTACGGTGAAAGGCAGCCAGTTCAAAGAACCATTGCTTGAGTTTTCTGCAGCCTGTGCAGGCTGCGGCGAAACGCCCTATGCCAAGCTGCTTACCCAGCTCTTCGGCGACAGGGTCTACTGGGCCAATGCCACAGGCTGTACCCAGGCCTGGGGCGGTGCCATGCCCGGCATTCCTTATACCAGAAACAAAGAAGGAAAAGGTCCTGCCTGGAGCAACTCGCTCTTCGAAAACAATGCCGAATTCAGCCTGGGGATGGCGTTATCCGTCAAACAGCAGCGGGAAGCCCAGAAGCAGCGGGCGGAAGCCTTGCGCACAATCACGGAAAATGCTGCGCTCCGGCAGACGCTGGGATCCTGGCTGGAGGCCTTCGATGACTTTACGCTGTCGGCCAGTACCGGTGATACGCTTCGGAGGGCGCTGGAAAGCGCTCTGGCGGAAGGCCCGGAATCTGCAGAGGAGAATAAGCTGATCCGGGACATCCTGTCCGCCAAAAAGCATTTCTCCAGAAAAACGTTCTGGATGTACGGCGGTGACGGCTGGGCGTACGACATCGGGTACGGTGGTTTGGATCACGTGCTCTCTTCCGGCGAGAACGTCAATGTGTTTATCGTGGATACTGAGGTATACTCCAATACCGGTGGTCAGGCATCCAAGGCCACGCCGCTGGGGGCTGTAGCCCAGTTCACTGCTTCCGGCAAGCGTTCGGGAAAGAAGGATCTGGGTGCGTTGGCCAGGACCTACGGAAATGTCTACGTGGCCCAGGTATCCATGGGCGCCGATCCGGCACAGCTGGTCCAGGCCATCCGGGAGGCCGAATACTACGAAGGCCCTTCGGTGATCATCGCCTATGCGCCTTGCATCGCCCACGGCATTGCCGCAGGAATGAGCCAGGCCCAGCAGGAAGCCGGGAAGGCGGTGGACGCCGGTTACTGGCATTTGTATCGCTACCATCCTGCGACCGGTGTCTTTACGCTGGACAGCAAGGAGCCTACCATACCATACAGTGCGTTCCTGGCCGGCGAGGTCCGGTACTCTTCTCTGGAAAGGACTTTTCCTGAAAATGCGGAAGAGCTTTTCGACAAGGCAGAAAAGCAGGCCCGGGAAAAATACGAAGTTTACAAAGGACTGCAGAAATAAATACAAAAAGAGGCTTTTGCCTCTTTTTTTCTGCCGAAGACCCTTGCAATTTCCGGAATCCGGTTGTATTATGTACTCACCGATCGGCCCGAAAGGGTCTTTTTCATTGAGAGGAGGCGTCATGGGATACGAAGCTGTAAAGAAATATTTTGAAGAACATCAGATTCCCAATGAGATCATTCTTCTGGAGGAAAGCAGCGCTACGGTGGAACTGGCGGCCAAAGCCCTGGGCCGGGAGCCCGGAGAGATCGCCAAGACGCTGGCCATGGAACTGAAGGATGGCACACACTTTGTACTTGTAGTCATGGGTACAGCCAGGATCGACAACCGGAAGTACAAGGATCGTTTCGGCTGCAAGGCAAAGATGCTCTCTTTTGATGAGACGCTGGCGGTGACGGGACATCCCGTGGGTGGCGTATGCCCTTTTGGTCTGCCCGAAGGGATCGGTGTCTGTCTGGACGAATCGCTGAAAGCGTACGAAATGGTTTTTCCGGCGGCGGGGACCGGAAATTCTGCAGTTGGGTTCACCCCTGAAGATCTGGCGCGTGCCACCGCTGGCGTCTGGGTCCATGTGACCAAGGACGAGGCCGAAGGATAGCGTTAAGAAATAGCGGATAACCGTTGACAGCGGCGATCGGTTGTGATAACTTAACAAGGTGACGCTATGGTACAATTGTTTGTATTGTGTGCAGAAACAGATCGATAAACCGTCCCGGACGGATCATTTTACGGAGGTCAGAATTATGAGGGTCAGAATCACCATGGCATGCACCGAGTGCAAGCAAAGAAACTACAATACCACGAAGAATAAGAAGAACGATCCCGATCGTATCGAAATGATGAAATACTGCAAGTTCTGCAAAAAGGAAACTCTGCACAAGGAAACCAAGTAGCGAAAGGAAATCGTCAAAATGGCAGATCAAGCTGCAGTCAAGACCAAAAGATGGGTGCGGATCAAGGAGTACTTCCGGGGAATCCGTTCCGAAATCAAAAAGGTTGTTTGGCCTACGAAAAAAGAGACATATCGCTATACAGGCGTGGTGCTGGCCACTTGCGCCCTGTTTGCTTTCTTCTTCTGGATCCTGGATACGGGCTTCCTGAAACTGTTGGAAGTAGTTCTTAATATATCGATGTAGGAGAGAATATGTCTCAGGATAAGATCGCAGAGCTGGAAAAGGACGATTTGGTCCTTCCCGAAGACCAGGCTCCTTCTGATCCCGAAGAAGAAGTGCTTCCGGATCAGGATGCTGAGGAAGACGAAGCGGAAAACGACGAAGTCCCCGCAGGGTCTCTCAGGCGCAGCAAGGATGCCAAATGGTATGTAGTGCACACGTATTCCGGCCACGAAAACAAAGTAAAAGTCAATATTGAAAAGCTGGTTGAGAACCGCGGGATGCAAGACCTGGTTCTCAGTGTTATCGTGCCAACGGAAGATCGTGTTGAGCTCAAAGACGGCCAGCGGAAGATCAAGACCCGTAAAATGTTCCCCGGTTATGTCATCGTCAAGATGATCGTCACCAACGAATCCTGGTACCTGGTCCGAAACACGCAGGGTGTTACCGGGTTTGTGGGCCACGGCTCGGAACCGATTCCCCTTACGGACGAGGAAGTGCGGCGGATGGGCATCGAAAAGACCATCATCGTGCTGGATATCGACGTAGGCGACACCGTTCGAGTGATCAGCGGTCCGTTCAAGGGATTTATGAGCGTCGTGGAAGAAGTCAACGTAGACAAGCAGACTCTGCGTGCACGGGTATCCATGTTCGGAAGAGACACGCTGGTAGAACTGGAATACGACCAGGTGGACAAAGTTTAGGTCCGCCGTACACATAAACGAAAAACGGGGCTGCCCCGTGGAAAGGAGAAGAGACTATGGCTAAAAAAATCGAGGGCTATATCAAACTGCAGATTCCTGCAGGCGCAGCCACACCGGCCCCTCCCGTGGGACCCGCATTGGGGCAAAAGAGCGTCAACATCATGGAATTNNGGAGACAGATCTTTCACGTTCATCACAAAGACGCCGCCTGCGGCAGTGCTGCTCAAGAAAGCGGCCGGACTGGACACCGCATCCGGCGAGCCCAACAAGAAAAAGGTCGCCTCACTGACGACTGAACAAATGCAAGCCATCGCCAAGATCAAAATGCCCGATTTGAATGCAGCAAGCCTGGACAGTGCCACTGAGATGGTCAAAGGGACCGCCAGAAGCATGGGCATCACAGTCAAGGACTAGCACGTGGGAGGCGAAAGCCGTATGCACCACAAGGAGGAAACAAATGCCTAAAAGAGGAAAGAGTTATCAGGATTCGGTTAAGCTTTACGACAAAACCGAGCTGTACGAAGTGGAACAGGCAATGGCGATCGTAACGAAGACTGCCAAAGCGAAGTTTGACGAAACCGTGGAAGCACACGTTCGGCTGGGCGTTGACGGACGACATGCAGATCAGCAGGTCAGAGGAGCCATCGTACTGCCTCACGGAACCGGAAAGACCAAAAAAGTTCTGGTTTTCGCCAAGGGCGACAAAGTCCACGAAGCGGAAGCAGCTGGAGCGGATTACGTAGGCGCCGAAGAATTGGCGCAAAAAATCCAGAGCGAAAGCTGGTTCGATTTCGACGTAGTCGTTGCCACACCCGACATGATGGGTGTCGTAGGACGGCTGGGAAAGATCCTGGGCCCCAAGGGCTTGATGCCCAACCCCAAATCCGGTACGGTCACCATGGACTTGACCAGAGCATTGGAAGAGATCAAAGCTGGTAAAGTGGAATATCGTCTGGACAAGACCAACATCATCCACACGCCCATCGGCAAAGCCTCGTTTGGCGAAGAGAAGCTGAAAGAAAACTTCGCTGCGCTGATCGAAGCCATCATCAAAGCAAAGCCCGCTGCGGCAAAAGGGCAGTACCTCAAGAGCGTCACGGTGAGCACCACCATGGGCCCTGGAGTCAAGCTGAACCCGCAGAAGCTGACACTCGGTTAGGACGAAAAGCCGAATCGCAACAAAACAGAATACTACAGACTGTAGACAGCCGGTGCTTCACCGCTTAATATCCGGCCGAGGTTACGATTCATAGATTATGAGCCTTTTCCGTCTGCAGACAAGAAAAGGCTTTTTTTTCGAAAGCCGGAAAGGAGAATTCATGTCAGTAGAAAATCTCAAACTCAAACAAGCGATCATCGACGAAATCAAAGAAAAGCTGAACAGAGCCGAATGCGCTGTGGTCATCGACTATCTGGGCACGACAGTGGAGCAGGCCAACGCCATGAGAAGAAAGCTTTGCGAAGCCAACGTGGATTACACCGTCTACAAGAACACGATGATGGCCCGCGCCATCGCAGGGACGCAGTACGAATCGCTGAAAAACGTTCTGGAAGGACCCAGCGCCATTGCCATCAGTTACGATGATGCCATTGCGCCGGCAAGAGTCCTGGCAGGCGTCATGAAAGAATACAACAAAATGGCCTTCAAGGCCGGCGTGGTCGAAGGCGTATTTTACGATGCGGAGGGCGTCAAGGAACTGTCCGCCATCCCATCCAGAGACGAATTGATCGCCAAGTTCATGGGCAGCATCCAATCGCCTGTGGGCAAATTCGTTCGCACACTTCAGGCTGTGGCGGATGCAAAACCCCAGTCGGGTGACGCACCCAAAGCACCGGCCGCAGTGCAGGAACCTGCAGAAGCGGTTCAGGAACCCGAAACCCTTGTCGAAGCAGAAGCCCCGGCAGCAGAATAATCATCAGAAAACAATAAAAAATCTTAATGGAGGAAATACAATGAATAAAGAACAAATCATCGAAGCCATCAAAGCGATGACCGTACTTGAGCTCAATGAGCTGGTCAAAGCATGCGAAGAAGAATTCGGCGTTTCTGCAGCAGCTCCCGTAGCCGCAGCAGGTGCTGCCGCCGCAGAAGCCGTGGAAGTCAAGGAAGAGTTTGACGTAGTCCTGGTCGCAGCAGGCGCAGAGAAGATCAAGGTCATCAAAGCCGTAAGAGAGATCACCGGCCTGGGCCTCAAAGAAGCCAAAGATCTGGTAGACACCGCTCCCCAGACCGTCAAGGAAGCAGCTCCTACCGCAGAAGCCAACGAGCTGAAAGCCAAACTGGAAGAAGTCGGCGCAACTGTAGAACTCAAATAAGCGATCCGATACGTGTGTTAGGGTTGCCCGAAAGGGGCAACCCTTTCTGCGCTTGTGGCGAAAGAAAATTTCCTTGACGCCTTGTCAACAATGTAGTATTATAGTACATTGCCACGCATAGTTTTTCGGATTCAATGTAAGGAGGGAATACAATGCCCCAACCCGTTAAAATAGGTAGAAAAGAACGCATGAGCTATTCAAAGATCGAGTCGGTCCTGCCCATGCCCAACCTCATACAGATTCAGAAAGACTCCTATGATTGGTTTATCAAAGAGGGTCTTGCCGAAGTTTTTGAGGATATATCTCCGATCAGGGACTACGCAGATAATCTTGCACTGGAATTCGTGGATCACTCCATCTCCAACGACTCGAAGTTCGATCAGGAAGAGTGCAAGGAACGGGATGCAACCTATGCCGCTCCGCTCAAAGTCAAAGTTCGCCTGGTGAATCAGGAATCCGGCGAAGTCAAAGAACAAGAAGTATTCATGGGGGATTTCCCCATCATGACGGAAAAGGGCACCTTTATCTATAACGGAGCAGAGCGCGTGGTCGTTACGCAGCTCGTCCGCAGTCCCGGACCTTATTACGATGTATCCATCGATAAATCCAACAACAAACTGTTCTCTACGACGATCATCCCCAACAGGGGCGCCTGGCTGGAGTACGAAACGGATTCCAACGAAGTGCTTTCCGTTCGCGTGGACAGAACCAGAAAGCAGCCTGTCACAGCGATCCTCCGGGCGCTTGCATACAAGTCGGTCGACGATAAGGTCGAGTCGGAAATGCGGAAAGACCCGACGATCAAAGAAGAAGATCTGGCCAAAAAGGTACGCCGCTACAAGGAGTACAGGACAGATATGGCAGCGATGCTGTACGAGGGGACCAACGAAGAGATCGAAAAGATCTTCGGGATCAATCCGCGGCTTCACAAGTCCATGGAAAAGGATCTTACCACCAACTACGACGAAGGTCTGAAAGAAATATACAGAAAACTGCGGCCCGGAGAACCGGCCACGTTCGAAAGCGCCTACGATCTCATCGAAGCGTTGTTTTTCGATGCCAAGCGCTACGATCTGGCCAAAGTTGGCCGTTATAAATACAATAAGAAGCTGGGTCTGTCCAACCGGATCGCAAATTGCGTTCTGGCCGAGGACGTGGCATCGCCCCTCACCGGCGAGATCCTGGCGGAAAAGGATCAAAAAGTCTCCAGAATACTGGCTAAGGAAATTGAAAACGCCGGTGTGGAGTACGTGTTTGTTCGGAGCAAAACAGAAGAAGGCGCCGCAGTCAAAGTCATCGGCAACAACTTCGTGGAGCTGCGGAACTACATCTCTTTTGATCCCGCAGAGAAAAAGATTCCCGAAAAAGTGTTCTTCCCCGTTCTGAAAGATCTTCTGAAGCAAAAGGAAGAGATGGAGAAGGGCGCCGGAAAGTCCAAAAAAGCCAAAGAAGAAGCCAATGAAGCTTTCGCATCGCTGTTGGTCTCTCATAAAAACCAGCTTTCTCCCAAACATATCATTCTGGATGACGTCATTGCATCGGTCAGTTATCTGCTGAACCTGAGTGACGGGATCGGAAACACAGACGACATCGACCATCTGGGCAACAGAAGACTGCGCACTGTGGGAGAATTGCTTCAGAATCAGTTCCGCATCGGCCTGGCCCGCATGGAGCGGGTCGTAAAGGAACGCATGACCATTCAGGACATCGAGGCAACCACGCCTCAGGTGCTGATGAATATTCGGCCGGTAACGGCAGCGATCAAGGAATTCTTCGGAAGTTCCCAGCTGTCTCAGTTTATGGACCAGACCAACCCGTTGGCAGAGCTTACGCATAAGAGAAGACTTTCTGCGCTGGGCCCCGGCGGGCTTTCCCGGGAAAGGGCGGGATTCGAGGTCCGGGACGTCCATCACTCCCATTATGGTCGCATGTGCCCCATCGAGACGCCGGAAGGTCCCAACATCGGGCTGATCGGATCGCTGACGACATACGGAGTTATCAATGAGTATGGCTTTATTGAAACGCCGTATCGAAAAGTTGACAAAGAGAAGGGTTTCGTTACGCGGGATATCCAATACCTCACTGCAGACGAGGAAGAGCAACTGATCATCGCTCAGGCCAACGAACTGCTAGACGAAGACAGCCGGTTTTTGAACCAAAAGGTCGTCGCCCGTGGAGGACTGGGAGAGATCAACCTCTATCCCAGAGATGAAGTGGACTACATGGACGTATCGCCTCGTCAGGTGGTATCCATCGCGACAGCGATGATCCCTTTCCTGGAGAACGATGACGCCAACCGGGCGCTCATGGGCTCCAACATGCAACGGCAGGCCGTACCACTCCTGGTTGCGGATGCGCCGATCATCGGCACTGGCGTAGAAGACACGGCAGCCCGTGATTCGGGCGTCGTAGTGCTGGCGCGCAACGATGGCACAGTCCAATACGTGGACTCTACCCGAATTGTGGTCCGCAGGGATGACGGTGGCGGGAACGACACCTATAAGCTTCTGAAATACAGACGATCCAATCAGGGCACCTGCATCAATCAGAAACCCATCGTGGATCACGGAGAGCACATCACTGCCGGTGAAGTGATCGCCGACGGACCTTCCACCGATCAGGGCGAGATCGCCCTGGGCCGGAACCTCTTCATAGGATTTATGACGTGGGAAGGCTATAACTACGAGGATGCCGTCGTGCTGAACGAACGGCTGCTCATGGACGATGTGCTCACATCGATCCATATCGAAGAATACGAATCCGAAGCGCGGGACACCAAGCTGGGCCCCGAAGAGATCACCCGGGACATTCCTAACGTAGGCGAGGATGCGCTAAAGGATCTGGACGAAGAAGGCATTATCCGCGTAGGTGCGGAAGTGGATTCATCTGATATTCTGGTGGGCAAGGTGACGC
>DPKU01000141.1 GCA_003542355.1 Clostridiales bacterium
TGCCTTCCTTGTTGATCACAGGAATGGCAGTATACCCATGGTGCTTCATTTTCTCCAGACCCTGCCGCAGAGAATAGTCGTCGTACAAAAAAGCAACGTCACGTTTTGGGATCAGGAAAAATGCAATATTCATTAAGTACCTCTTTTCTTTTTAGAACAACAGGGAAAGTCCGCCCAGAACCAGTCCGATCAATCCGCCGAGATTGACGATTCCGCGAAGCTCCCGTTTCATGATCGATGTGACGAGCTGCTCCAGTTCCCGGACATTCATCTCTGCAACTTTATTTTCCACGATGGCCGCCATATCGATGGCGGCGATGACTTCATCTAAATTCTGCTGGACTCCACGATCATAGATGCGCCCCAGCAGCAGGAGAAACTTATCCTGGGACATGCCGGCCTGGACCAGCGCATCGTCCACAGGCAGCGAAAGAAGGTCGTCGATCTCTGTTTTTACGAGGGGTTGCAGGAATCGCTTTCCGTCGCTGCTCAATGCGTCCATGATCCGATCCGCTGCAGCGCGGGTGAGCAGATCGATCGTTTTATCATTGACGAACAGTGCGGCAATACCTCCCAGATTATTATCCAGAAAGGGTTTAACTTCTCTTGCCAGCACCTGGTGAAAATCGACCTGGTGACATTCCAGCAAAATGCGCTCACTGATCCAGCCTGCAAGGTGTTCTTTGAGCCGTTCTGCTTCCGGTGCCCCTGACACGGCTTCTGCTGTATCGTAGATGGTTTTGCCCTGGATCGCAGTAAAAACACCGGAGGATATTTCGGCAATGACGGCCGACTTGACGTCCGGTGACAGAAGACGCTTTTGAATCGCTTCCTTGGTGAGCAGATGGCCCTGGACCATTTTCCCCATGGCCGTACTCAGTTCCTTTTGTCGTTTGGGAATCATTCCAGGTGTAAACGGGACATGAAATTTCCAGATTCGTATCGATCGATAGGGATGAAACAGCATCTTCACCGCCAGGGAATTGGTGATGTATCCGACCAGACATCCCAGCAACGGCGGAAGCATATAGCTGAATTGGTGCATTGTAAATAACCTCCAGTGGTAATATATTCTATTTTACACCATATTGGCCTATTTTGCACTTGGAAAATGCGGTTGAATATGATACAATTCATGGGCATTTATATTGGGGGGAAAGGGATAAATAATGATTGAAACTGCAGTATTGATTACGTGTCTGAAAATATTTTCATTTCGGATCATCGATGTCACATTAAGCACTGTCAGGATGGTCCTGACAGTCAAAGAGAGGACCATCGCATCAGCTTTGGTGGGCTTCGTCGAAGTCTTCATCTGGTATTCCATCGTGCGCGAGGCTTTGAGTTCCACAGGCCCGTACTTGCCGACTGCTGTTGCATATGCGGGGGGCTTTGCAACGGGAACGTTTGTTGGAGGTAAAGTAGCCAAAAGATTCATTCGGGGCCACGTGGTGGTCTCCGTCGTCACCACCGGTCAGAACAACGAAGTGGTGGCTGCGCTGCGGGAGGCGGGATATGCCGTCACCGTCATGAACGTGAATAAGTCTGAATTCGCAGACGAAAAATATATGCTATTGTCCGATGTGGACAAATCTAAGCTCAGGGCCTTCCAGCGACTGGTGGAAGAAATGGACCCCGGAGCGTTTATTCTGGTGCAGGAAACCAAAAACGTCATCAACGGATATAATCGTAAATGATTCGGAGGGAAGCGATTGGATCGTTCCAGAGATAAATCCAGAATCGTCCGGCATGTCTTCGCGACATGTTTGTTTATGTCGCTGTGGGGACTGTCTGCTTTGTTGTGCCATGCCGGGACCGAAGCTGCTGGGCTGCATGCCTTTGCGGAGATTTCCGTTACCGGCCCGACAGGTACGACATATAATGATATGCAGCTTTTGGATGATCGATATACGACGAAACTGGAGCTTCCGAAGGGGACAGAAATCACGATTCGCACCCAGGAGAAGATCCATGGGCTGTATCTGATCTGGGACAAGCCGCCGGGCCACTGGGCCCTCCAGGCGCAAGAGGGAAGCCGCACGTCCATGTATCTGCAGGGGAAGAACGGTTGGATCCATGAATACGTGGCGCTGGATGAACCGTCGTCAGCGATCGTCCTGGTGATGCCCGATACGGATGTCGTATTATGCGAAATAGAATTGTACGGCCAGGGAACGCTGCCGGATTCCGTTCAGGTGTGGGATCCTCCGCATGAAGATGCGGATATGCTGCTGCTGCCGACCCACGCCGATGACGAGCATCTGTTTTTTGGCGGGACGATGCCATATTATGCCGGAGAATTGGATTACAAGGTCCAGGTGGCATATCTGACCAACCATTGGGCGGAACCCTACCGGCCTCATGAGCTGCTCAACGGGCTGTGGGCCGTGGGCATCCGTTCTTATCCGATATTCGGGGAATTCCCTGATTATTACTCGGACAATCTTGAGCATGCAAAAACGCTCTACGATCTGGATCAGGTCTTTGCGTATCAAGTGGAACTGCTGCGACGGTTTCAGCCGGAAGTCGTGGTTGGCCACGATACCGGCGGAGAATACGGACACGGGGTCCACATGTTGAATGCATGGGTTCTTCAGCAGGCGGTATCTCTGGCTGCAGACGAGACCTATCTGCCCGATCAGGTTGCGGAATGGGGTACCTTTGAAGTGAGCAAGGTCTATCTGCACCTTTATCCGGAAGGCGCGGTGCTGATGGATTGGAATATCCCGCTGGAGAATTTTGGTGGGCGGACGGCATTTGAAATGGCAGAGGCGGGATTCGCCCAGCATCTGTCCCAGCAGAAATGGTTTTCAGTTCGAACAGAAGGCGTCCACGATTGTCGTGCATTCGGATTGTATTACACGGCAGTCGGGGATGACAGCCTTGAAGCATCGCCGGACTTCTTCCAGAACATCGATACGTTTTCCGATGATGTGATACCGGAGGAAATCGTAAGCGAAGACGGGGGGACGCCGCCGGAGGATCCCGGAGAATCCGCAGCTGTGCCGAAGAGCTTCCTGCACGAGCCGGGCGGGTCTTTGGCCATGATCCTGACCGGAATACTGGCTTGTATATTTGTAGTATTCCTGCTATGGGGCAGGAACAGGAATCGAAGATGATAAAGACAGACGAGAAATCAAAACTTGATATAGCACAAATAGAACCCATATCGATGGAACAGTTGATGGTTGTTGTCCCTTCTTTGAATCCCGATGACAAACTGATCCAGGTCGTCGACGGGATGATCGCGGCCGGATTTTCCTATGTGCTTCTGGTGGATGACGGCAGCGACAAAGATCATTGGAAACCTTTTCTGGAAGCAGAGCAGCGCCCTGCATGCACTGTACTGCGCCATGAAAAAAATCTGGGCAAGGGCCGCGCTCTAAAAACAGCATTCGACTACATTTGCCGGGAGCGCCGGGACATACGAGGCGTTGTCACTGTGGACGGAGACAATCAGCACAAGCCCCGGGATGCCCGCAGACTGGCAGAGGAGCTGATCAAGTACCCAGCTGTGGTGATGCTTGGTGTACGCAATTTCAAAGAGCATCAGGTGCCATTGCACAATCGGATGGGGAACATGATCACGAGCCTGGTTTTCAGGATGTTATGCGGGATCGCCCTTTCCGACACGCAAACCGGCATGCGGGCGATTTCAGCGGAGCATCTTCCCCGTTTTCTCGAAGTGGCAGGAGAGCGGTTCGAATATGAGACCAATATGCTTTTATTTATGAAAACAGCAGGGATCCATTTTCGCGAGATCCCCATCGAAACGGTCTATATTGAAAACAATGCAACTTCTCATTTCAATCCGTTGACGGATTCGGCAAAGATCTATGGGCCGATCCTGAAATTTGCCGGAGGTTCGGTGGCTTCTGCCGGGATCGATCTGTTCTTTTTCACGCTTCTGATTTGGGCTTTGCAGGATATGGCCAGCCTGAACCGGCAAATTCTGATCGCTACGGTGGGTGCCCGTGCGGTATCTTCGCTGTTCAACTACACCTTCAATCGCAGAGCGGTTTTTTCCAGCAATGAGTCTCGCCGGATCACGATCGTCAGGTACTATTTTCTCTGCATCGTTCAGATGATGATCTCATACAAAGGTGTGGCGCTTCTCGTGGGCGCGGCAGGCTTCACCGGGCTCGGTAAAACGGTTGTGAAGCTGGGCGTAGACAGCATTTTATTCGCAATGACCTTCCATATTCAACGGGAATGGGTTTTTAAAAAGAAGAAATCTGACAGTTATATTGACAGCGGAGTGCAGCAATGAAGAATACTTATCCTAAAGACGAAGTAATCAATAGCTACGAGCAGTTGATGGCGACAGAAAAAGTGGAAATGGAGCCAGCCCCCGGTGGACGGCTTCAAAGAAAAGCCGAAAAGAAGAGTCCAAAACCGATACGATTCTTGAAGCGTTTTTTTCTATATCTAACTACACTTCTTGCCGCATTATTGATCTGTTGCGTAGGTATAATCTATATTTTTGCTCAGGGGCCGTCTGAATCGGCACGAAATATCTTTGTGGCCAGCGTCACCCAAACATCTGCGGCAAAGTTCACAGCACATATGTTCCTTTCCCAGGAGGAAGTAGACCGCATTCTTTCCGAAAACACTGTTGTGGATTCGGGTGAGATCTCTGATGGTGACCTGATCACCATTGGCGGCGGAGATGAAGATTACGATTTGAATGCGCTTACGATCGAAGAGGTGAGCGGATCTACGTACAAGGGCAAAATGATGATCGTCAATGACCCTTCCAGGGTATATGTGTCTGCGATCCCGGATTTCACCGTAGCCCGGGGACAGCAAGTCGCTCAAATGGCTGCCCGGGAGAATGCCATCGCGGGCATCAACGGGGGCGGCTTTGAGGATATCGCCGGCCTTGGAAAAGGTGCGAAAGCCCAGGGGATCGTGGTCTCTCAGGGCGTTTGGCGAAACGGCAGCAAGAATGGGGAACATCAGGTGATCGGATTTGACGACCAGGACAGACTGCTGATCGGGACCATGACGGGGACCGAAGCAGTGGAAGCCGGGGTTCGCGATGCCGTAGCCTGGGGTCCGTTGCTGGTCGTGAACGGGCAGGCGATGGAAGTTGGCGATTCCGGAGGAGGCCTCAATCCCAGAACAGCCATCGGTCAGCGTGCTGACGGTGCAGTTTTGCTGCTGGTAATCGACGGACGCCAAACCAACAGCCTGGGAGCCAGCTACGCGGATCTGATCGAAGTGATGCTGGAATACGGAGCAGTGAATGCTGCCAATCTGGATGGAGGCACCAGTTCCAGCATGGTATACGAAGGGGAAGTGATCACAAACGTGTGCTCCCTGTACGGAGAACGCCCTCTGCCTACATGCTTTCTCGTAAGGAGGGTGGAAGATGATGTCGAATAAATGGATCTCCGGACGCTTAGGCCGTCCTTATACGATATTTGCCCTGTTGCTGCTTCTGATGACGCTCGCCATCTGGCTCTATTTTTGGACCGGGCTTGCTTCCTATGAAGCCGGCATTCCGAAAAACCTGATGGATCACCTGGTACAATCAATGGAAAAGGAAGTTCTGGAAGAAGGAAGCTGCGTGGATGTCCTCGTTAAGTACGGGAAGGATATTCCTGGCCTGTCGGCACAGGAAAACGGCATTCTCCTGGCGAATTTGCTCCGGGACAAAGAGGTGACCTATCGAAAGATCACCGGATGGAACGGCTCCGGCGACATGGCTTATCATATTCTGGCCGATGGCGAAGAGGCAGCTATTGTGACACTGCTTGCAAAAGAGCGGGGGGGCGTATTGGGTCTTGCGTTGTACAAAGTGGACAGTTTGTACGGCATGCAGGATTTGACTGTGATGGCTGCGCCCAAGGTACAGGTCTATGCAGGGGATCTGCTGCTGACCGGGGAACATTTAACAGATCGGGATAAAGTTCCAGAAGACCTCCGGGGCCTGGCTGATTTTCCCGAAAACGAAGTTGAAATTCCCAAATACAGCATTTATACGCTCGAGGGCTTGTTTTGGGTGCCTCCGATCCGGGGTGTCGATGGAGCCCGATCCACAGATGGCGTATATGTGGCGCCGAATTGTGCCGTGGTTGGATTGCCTTTGGACGCAGAACTCATGGAGGACGTGGAAGAACGCGCTGTCACGATCACCCACAAATATTCCCATTATATGAGCGACGATCTGGGCTGGAGCGGTTTCAAAGGATATCTGGTCGACACTGCGCCTGTATACGACCGGCTGCGCACGCTGGAGGTGAATTGGTATACGCTGCACGACAGCAACCGATTCGAAAACATGCAGATCCTGGACTGGATCATGTATACGGACCATCTGATCTCCCTTCGCATGACCTACGACTACATCATCGTGGGCCAGGGAAAAGTGACGACCTACGATACCGACCTGACGTATTATCTGGCTTTGGAATCCGACGGAAAGTGGCGGATTGCCGAAATGATCGTCAACTAAAACTGATATAAAATTCAATGTATGAAAAAGCCTGTAATCTGAGATTACAGGCTTTCATTCTGGAGGCGACACCCGGATTTGAACC
>DPKU01000166.1 GCA_003542355.1 Clostridiales bacterium
CCTGCATCGATTCCTTCGGCGTGGGCGAACGGATGATCACAGCCAAAGCAGAACCGGTGTTCGGCGGTGTGTATAAGCTGGTAGCTACGGAACAGGAAGGTAAAATCGTTCCTAAGATCAAGGTGTCGGAAAATGTGGAGAAGATCACCAATCCCGGCTTCAAGAAAGTCTATCGTCTCTTTGACAAGGGCACCGGCCAGGCTTTTGCAGACGTGATCGCCCTGGCGGACGAAGCGCTTCCGTCCGGAGACGACTATGCCATCGTGGATCCGTATTCGACTAAAAAGGATAAAAAACTGAAGAACTTCGAGGCCCGGGAGCTTCTCGTTCCGATCTTTATAAAAGGAAAACTGGTATATGATTCGCCAAGCGTCAAGGATATTCGGGCGTATTGTTTGCAGAACATCTCTGAAATGTGGGAAGAGATCCTCCGTTTCGATAATCCGCATCGTTACTACGTGGATCTTTCCGTCCCGCTTTGGAAGCTCAAGACAAGTATGCTGGAGGAACACTTATGATGATCGAAAGCAGCTTTCCCGGAACCGACGGAAAGAGCATCATCCATAGCTATCGAATGGAAATGCAGGGAGCTCCGTCTGCGATTCTCCAGATCGTGCACGGCATGAGCGAGTATTTTTTAAGGTACGAAGGCTTTGCCGATTATCTGGCGGGTCAGGGGATCCTGGTGACAGGGCACGACCAGGCGGGGCATGGCAGCAGCGCCGGCCCGGAAGACTACGGCTACTTCGGCGCCGAGAGCGGGTGGTTGCATTTGGTGGAAGATGTGCAGCGTTTGCGGGAGGCGGTCCAGGCAGAATATCCAGGAGTCCCTTACTTCATGCTGGGACACAGCATGGGCTCGTTCATAGTAAGAGAATACCTGACCCGTTACGGAGAAGGACTGAGTGGTGCAGTGATCACCGGAACCGCCGGGCACAATCCGCTGAATCGCCCGGGGATCCCACTGGTCAAACTGCTGCGGCTGCGCTATGGCGATCGTCACAGGAGCTCTTTTGTCCATACCATGGCTTTCGGCGGAAACAACAGGAAAATCGGTTCGCCGGCCAACTTGTACGAATGGCTTTCCAGCGATCAGAAGGTGAGTGATTCCTATGTGCAGGATCCTCAGTGCGGGTTTGTGTTTACATTGGCTGGATTTCAGGATCTGTTCACGCTGTTGGACCGGGTGTCACGGAAAGACTGGGCCGGAAAAGTGCCGGCAGGCCTTCCTGTGCTTCTGGCTTCCGGCCTGGCGGATCCCGTGGGACAGTACGGCAAAGGTCCGGCTGAGGTGTACGAACGGCTGCGGCAGACCGGCCACGACCAGGTCGCGCTTCGTTTGTACGAGGACATGCGCCATGAGATCCTCAACGAAAAGGGCCAGGCGGCCGTATATGGAGATATCAGAGATTTTATCAGGGATGTGATCGGGACAGATGGTTCATCTGGGGAATGATTGGGACGTGCTTCTCGGAGAAGAATTCGACAAGGAATACTATCGAAAGCTCCGGGCGTTCCTAAAAAATGAATACGCCGCGTCCAGGGTCTATCCTGATATGTACGATATTTTTAATGCGCTCAAAGCCACGTCCTGGAGCGATGCAAAGGTGGTGATTCTTGGACAGGATCCTTATCACGGGCCCGGACAGGCCCACGGCATGTGCTTTTCGGTAAAGCCGGGTGTTCCCAAGCCGCCTTCCCTTGTAAATATTTTTAAAGAACTGCAGACGGATCTGGGTGTGGACCCGCCTGCGGACGGCCATCTGATCCAATGGGCCCGACAGGGCGTTTTAATGCTCAATACGGTATTGACCGTGCGCGAAGGATCCCCCAATTCTCACAAAGGGAAAGGCTGGGAGATCTTCACCGACCAGGTGATCCGCTGTCTGGATGAGCGGGAGCGGCCTCTGGTGTTCTTCCTGTGGGGCGCCAACGCTCGGGCCAAAAAAGCGCTCATCACCCATCCGGCGCATCTGATTCTGGAGGCAGCCCATCCCAGTCCGCTTTCAGCATATAACGGCTTTATTGGGTGCCGTCACTTTTCCAAAGCCAACGCTTTTCTGGAAGGCCAAGGATCAGAAGGTGTAGACTGGAAAATTTAGCAGAATGCGATATTTATGTTGCTCATGTGTTATAATTACTTTACTGTAATTTTTACAGAAATTATGCATTATCTGAAGGAGGATAAAGAATGGTTATCTATATCATTTTGGGCATTGCTGCCATAGTGGGGCTCTATGTGCTCACGTTCTATAATGGATCGATCAAGCTTCGAAACGGCGTGGAAGAAGCGTTTGCCACGATGGACGTATACATGAAAAAACGCTACGACCTGATTCCGAACCTGGTGGAAACGGTGAAGGGGTATGCGTCTCACGAAAAAGAGACACTTCAAGCTCTTACCGAAGCCAGAAGCAGGACGATCCAGGCGACCTCGGCAGAAGAGCGGTTCAATCAGGAAGCAGGGTTGCAGTCTGCCCTGAAATCTCTGTTTGCCGTCGCTGAGAACTATCCGGATCTGAAGGCCAATCAGAATTTCCTGGCATTACAACAAGAACTGTCAGGCGTGGAAAGTGAGATCGCAAGCTCACGGAAGTATTACAATGCAGTGGTCAAGCTGTTCAACACCAGGATCCAGGTCTTTCCCGGCAACATGCTGGCAGGTCCCTTCGGATTCACAAAGCAGCCCATGTTTGAAGTTGGTTCCGAAGAAGAGCGCGCCAACGTATCGGTCAGCTTTTAATCAGCCCGGGGGAGGATCCATGATAAAAAACAGGAAAAAGGCGCTGGTGCTGATTTCTGTCTGTCTCGGCATGCTGCTGAGTCTGCCCCTGTGTGCCGCAGGGCAGAGCATTCAGTACGACACCCTGGATTACCACGTGGACTTGACCGTTCACGAGAATAATTCATACGCTGTACAAGAGACCATCACCGTGGATTTCCGAAGTCCGGCTCACGGCATATACCGCTATATTACCACGGGCGGCGAAGTATTTTTCCGGGATGAGAGCGGGGAGTTAAGAAGCATCAACGGTCGGTTGCACATCGGGAACGTAGACGCCGGCGATGTTCCTGTACAGCAGAGCTTCGAAGGAGATAATGTCGTCGTGCGGCTGGGCAGTGCAGATCAGACCGTGACGGGATTGCAGACCTACACCTTGCGCTACGAAGCAGAAGCGTATGATGACGGCGTGGCAGAATTCGACCAGGTATACTGGGATCTGATCCCTACCGGATGGGAGACCGCCATCGAACAGGCATCTTTCCGGATCGAAATGCCCCAGGACTTCGACGAGGCCCAGATGGAGTGGATCACCGGCTCCGTCGGAGGCGGACAGACAGGAGAAGTCACCTGGTCCAGAAGTGGGAATGTCATTACCGGATCTCTGGATCGATCCTTGGTTGCCTACGAGGGCGTCACGCTCCGCATCCTTCTTCCCGAAGGATATTTTACCGGAGAGCGGACAGATGTCTGGATGGCCGTGATCGCCGGCGTTGCCAGCGTGGCTGCTGCCATCGTTGCACTGATGCTGTTTCTTCGCTACGGCAAGGA
>DPKU01000133.1 GCA_003542355.1 Clostridiales bacterium
CGTTTCGTCCAGCAATTGCTCCAGCGCTTCCGGATCCCGGTAATCCACGCTTTTGCGGATCAGCTTCAAAGCGATGGCCCGGTACATGGCCCCCGTATCGATGTAATCGATTTTCAATTCCCTTGCCAGCCATTTTGCCACAGTGCTCTTTCCGGCGCCGGCAGGGCCATCGATGGCGATGCGGATCCGCTCAGTGCTTTCCATTTTTCCCCGCCTTGATCCCAGCGCTCAGCTGCTTGCTTTCGTCCACTGGGCTTCCCAGAAGCTTTTCGATTTCTGCCACAAAGGTGTTCACATCCTTGAATTGACGATACACGGAAGCAAACCGTACATACGCTACTTCGTCCAGATCCTTGAGCTTATCCATGACGATCTCGCCGATAAAGGAGCTGCTGATCTCTTTCTCCATCATATTGTTCAGTCCACGCTCGATGTCAGAGACCAGATTTTCCATCACATCCATGGAGACCGGACGCTTTTCGCAAGCACGAATGATCCCGTTCAGCACTTTGTTTCTGTCGAAAGACTCTCTTCTCCCGTCGCGCTTTACCACCATGAAAAAGACTTCCTCCACTTTTTCGTACGTTGTAAATCGCTTTCCGCATACTTCACATTCCCTGCGTCTGCGAATCGCCTGACCTTCGTCGGTCGGTCGGGAGTCGATCACTTTCGTATCGGGATTTTCACAAAAAGGACATTTCATCTAAAGATTCCTCTCCTGGCTATGGCCACACACAAGGGGTTTGCGAACTATTTACATTTTACGCTATATCTTGTGGGTTGTGCAACCGCATTTTTATGATACAATACAATACGGATTTTCACAGCCCGCTGCTGACTATATATTGAAAGGATTTTTCATGACATCTCCACACCTGCCCGCTGAAATCGCAAAGCGCCGTATTTTTGGGATCATCTCCCATCCCGATGCCGGAAAGACGACCCTGACGGAGAAATTGCTGCTCCACGGCGGCGCCATACGGGAAGCCGGGACCGTCAAAGCCCGCAGAAGCGCCAAGTTCGCCACGTCGGACTGGATGGAAATCGAAAAGCAGCGCGGCATTTCCGTTACCAGTTCCGTAATGCAGTTCCACTATCTCGGAAAAGTCATCTCTATCATGGACACGCCGGGCCACAATGACTTCGGGGAGGATACCTACCGGATCCTTACCTCCGTGGACAGCGCTGTGATGGTGATCGACGGCGCCAAAGGCATTGAAGACCAAACGAGAAAATTGTTTGCCGCCTGCCGCTTGAGGGGGATCCCCATCTTTACTTTTATCAACAAGCTGGACCGGGAAGCGAAGGATCCTCTGGAGCTTTTGTCGGAGCTGGAGGAAGTTTTAGGCATGCCTGCCGCAGCAGTCACCTGGCCCATCGGGTCCGGGCTCAATTTCCAGGGAGTCTATGATATGCTGACGCACCAGCTTCACCTGTACAAGGAGAAGCGCAGCCTGGACCTGAGCGTACACGGCCCGGAGGATCCTGCGCTGGACGCCATACTCACCGGATACAATCTGAAAACTTTCCGGGATGAAATGAAACTACTCCGAGGCGCAGGCAATCCACTGGACAAGAAGCACGTGCTGTCCGGCGACCTGACACCTGTGTTTTTCGGTTCAGCGCTGGCAGACTTCGGCGTTACGGAATTTCTTCACCATTTTCTGGAAATGTCCCCGCCGCCACTGCCCAGGAACACTTCCTCCGGCCTGGTCCGTCCAGAGGATCCGGATTTTTCCGGTTACATTTTCAAGATCCAGGCCAATATGAACCCGGCACATCGGGACAGACTGGCTTTCCTCAGAGTCTGCTCAGGCACCTTCGAAAAAGGAATGACCGCAATGCTTTTCCGCACGGGAAAACCGGTCAAGCTGACGCAGTCCATCCAGCTGATGGCCAATGAACGCAACCAAGCCGATACCGCTGTTGCCGGTGATGTGATCGGCATCTACGACACCGGTACATATCAAATCGGCGATACGCTCACCACGGCCAAAGAACTCTTTGCCTTCGACCCGCTGCCCACATTTCCGCCCGAACTGTTCGCACTGGTCCAGCCGAAGGACACCATGAAGGCCAAACAGTTCCATAAGGGTGTGAAACAGCTAGCACAGGAGGGCGCCATCCAGGTATACCACACCGTCTACAACGAGGTGATCCTGGGCGCCGTAGGGCAGCTTCAGTTTGAGGTGTTCCAATACAGAGTGGAAAACGAGTACAATGCGCCTCTCCGCATGATTCCGCTGGATTATTCGCTGGCTCGCTGGATTCCCATGGAACAGGAGGCTAAACTAAAAGCATGCCTCGATTCTCGAAGCATGCTTGTGTATGACCGGTTTGAACGCCCGCTGATCCTGTTCGCCAATTTGTTTACGCTGCGGTACTTTCAGGAGCGCTTTCCCTTCGCCAGGCTCATGGAATCTCTTGAGATCACTGAAGATACGTTGTAATACCCTTGGCATCCATGTAGCTTTTCTTTGCCCTCATAAGACGGTCCAATGAAGTGTTTCTGTTTCGCCCCATATCTTCCAGAAGTTCCTGCACCCGATACATATCGTTGTATGTCAGATCCGGATAATCCTGCCTGTCAAACGTCCCTTCGGGCGTATAGCCGTAGTGCAGATCACCTTCCGGTTTGATCCAGATGTCCCGGGTGATCTCCACGCCTTTCAGCAGTTTGTCTCCCAGAGCGATCACTTCCGAATCTTTCAGTTCGGTTCCCATCAGATAGAGAAACTGCATCTCCTGGATCTGATGGTTCAGCGCCGAATGGACCGGTACGTCATTCCCGTCCTCGTGCCAGTAATCCTGGACAAGCCACCCCTCTTCGGAAAGATCGTTATAAAATGCATAGTGATGTTTGTTGGCGTAATCCATATAGAATGCCAACATTTTTTTTGCTTGCTCCAGGAAATACGGCTCATTGTATTTTTGATAGGCTTTCACCAGCGCGACGCCCATATCCGCATTGAACCGCGTATCATAGTATCCGCCCGGGATGCCGTAGGTTTCCTTCAGCCATCTGCTTTCCGGCTCGGTCTCGTA
>DPKU01000129.1:0-2345 GCA_003542355.1 Clostridiales bacterium
ATTTCGATCTTCCCTTCGTGGCTGACCGGCTTTACATCCAGACCGTAGATGGAACTGGTGAAAGAAGCAAGGGTAAGGTTGTCGCTGCTCTGCAGTTTCACGTCCCTGGCGTAGCGCAGCTCGTCGGTCAGGCTCTGGGAAAGGGTGGAAAGGAGCACGGTGGATTCGGAAACCGCCTTCATTTCCTGATAAGCGTTCATCGTAGCCGGTATGCCCACGGAAAGGGCTGCCGTGATCAGGATCATCACTACGATGGCCGCCAGCATTTCGATCAGCGTAAAGCCGCTTTTTCTGCGGCGCTTCTTTTTTTTGCAGTCCATCTTTTGCATTACAGCGCCCTCCAGTAGGAATGGATGGCTTCTTCGGCGATGCTTCCGCTGTAGTTCACATCGATGGAAACACCGTTCATGGTCACGGCAGCCGTTCCTTCCTGTATCCGGCTCTCGGCGTTGATCATTTCCGAAGAAAACAGATCAAAAGCCTCCGAAGCCTGGTTGTTGATGGCGGCGGCGGAGCGAATGTACATTACCAGGATCGTGGAAGTGACTGCGATGATCATAATAGCCACCAGCGTTTCCAGCAGGCTCTCGCCTCGATTCGATCCCAGTTTTTTGAAGCATCGTGACATATCAGTTTTCCCCCTTCGTAATGACGGAGGCATCAAAGGTAACGGTTGTGATTTCCCGCACCAGCACCCGGGTGCACAGGTCGTATTCACCGGAGCCCGGAGGCGACTGGAATTCGTGGACAGAGGTGTCGGTCTCCGTAAGAGATTCTACGTCTGCAGCCATGGTGAGCGTCAGCGCGTAGGGTGTCTCTCCGGAGCGGGTCAGGACGAATTTCAGCACGCGTTCTGCGTTCATGCTCACTCGGACCGTCACGTCTTCCAGTCCCAGCTCCGGCGCCTGGATCAGAAATGTCTCCTGCGCTGAAGGATCGTCGTAGAGGGATTCCAGCTTATCTGCAAGAGCATTGGCCGGTGGCTCCAGACTCCGCTGCGGGCTGGTTTCGAATACGTCGCAGGGCCGATCGTGGGTGATGGTCACATATTCTTCCACGAAGGAACCTCCGGCCATCTCACTGCGGATCAGCTCGGCTGCGGAGTAGACCGTCATATAGTCCTGCTCCTCGTCTCTCAGGTGGCGCGTTTGTCCGATGGCAGCCGAACCGGCAGACAGGATGATGCCGCCGATGGTGATGCACAGCAGCAGATAGCCCAGCGCCATGACAACGGTGGCACCATTATTGCTTTTTATTTTTTCTTTGACTGCCTTCATTTTTTGAGACCTGTTCCTCTATGGAAATACAGTGATCGTCCCGCCGGACAACGTTCCAGCGATGGTAAAGTGATAAGCTGATCTTTCTCGTCCGCTCACTGTTGCATTGTTGACCCAGAGTACGCTGTCTGCTCCGGTCGACTCGAACTGCAGTTTCATTCCCCAGCCTGTCGATGCGCTGATCATAGCCGATACGATCGCGATGTCATTTTCTGATGTAAGATACACACTGCCGCGGCTGCTGGAAACAGACGTCTGTGCTTCGGGGGCTGCCAGGGATGACAGATCGATACCGCTGCCATTGCTTGTGATGCTTATCGGCTTCCCATAGGCCGTGTTTTCTATATTAACTGAGCGAGCCGATATGCTTTCTCCTGCGGTTATTGTGATGTCGACTTTTGCATCAATGGTCGCCTTGTCTAAGGTAAGGGATTGAGCAGCTTCGATCTCGATGGTTGAATCACTTCCGCCCCCGGTTGACTCTATGTGAGACTCTGAGGCGATTACGCTTCCGTTAGAAGACACGATGCGGACACCATAGTCCCCTGCCGATGTGATCGTAGCGTTGCTGATGTTGATATCGTCTCGGGATATCAGACTTAAAACCCCGCTACCATCGCTTTTGGTTGCGATTGTCGTTCCTATTGCTTGAATACCTCCATTTTCAGCGGTTATGCTTGAAATATAGGGATTTGGTTTATTCTCGAATCCTGAGATATTTATACCATCCAGTATGATATCCCCATTATGAGATACCATTGACACTGCAAGATTACTAGAGGCGTAGATATTGGTTTGCAGCACGATATCTCCCTCGACTACCCAATCAACAGTCTTGTTGCTTGTGATTATCAGATCGCCTGTTTCTTCAGGGACATAAAGCGAACCACCCATCAAGACATCGTCGACAACGACCTGTCCATTCGTAAGATCTTCCGCTGTCAGCAAAACGAACTCATCATCCTTAAATATCATGGCTTGCCCGACAGGGATCTCTTCGTCCGGTCTGAAGATTTCGGTATCTCCGATTTCGACCAAGCCTCCTCCCGGCGTTTCAACCGGCCAATT
>DPKU01000129.1:2440-3908 GCA_003542355.1 Clostridiales bacterium
GTGGGGTTGGATCCAGAAAAGTAGCTGCATCCTCCGTCTGCTCTGTTGGAAAAACCATAGCTGCTGCCGGTCGTTCCGTCGAATGTCGTTGCCGAATAGCAACTGCTTATATTTCCTGATGGGGCATAGGTAAATCCGGTAACAGCGGTTCCGTTGGTTTGCTTGATATTGCCGCATGCATAGGAGAAGCTGATATTACTATTTGATCTTCCTATGAATCCCCCGGAATACACATTGCTTCCTGAGGTGCTTACATTGATTTCTGTGGTGTTTGCATAACAATGTTCGATTGTATCCGAGGTGCTGATCCCAACAAATCCTCCCGCGCCTGAATTCCCGGCAAGGTTGACGGTCATCGCTTTCAGCGCTGCAAAGCAATAAGAATAAGAGCTATTTTCGCTTTTTCCCACAAGACCCCCGACGGCTGTTGCCGCGCTGGCCGACAGATTTCCGTTTGAAGCCAAGGCAAAGACGCTGCTGTTTGAAATTACGGTATGAGAGACGAAACCTGCAAGTGCGCCCACGAAATCAGCATTTCCTCCATTGATTGTGGGATCGGTCAGCTTTACGCCTGTGATGCTTCCGGGGTATGCTGCGCTTCCGAACACGCCAAAAAGTCCGCTGTATTCGCCGTTTGTTGCGATGAGGAGGTTGCTGATAGAATTCCCTCCACCGTTGAAGTCTGTAAGGGTGCCGTTGGAAATAGGCACAAAAATTATTGCATCCGAAAAAGCCCAATCGATATCTGTTTGGGCGGTTGCTTTTGTGATACCCGAAACGTTTGACAGGTTCCGATCGAGATTTTGGAGATGTCTTGCAGAAGACAGGAATACCTCATCTCCAGTGCGGCCAGCAAAAAGGCTGTTCACGACCTTCGTTGTCGTGGAGGGGATCAGCAGGTTTCCGTCGGAGGCTTCTTCTGCCGTGAGTGTGATCCGGAGATCTGCCCCCGGTAAAATAGCAGGTTTGCCGCCATCGGGCAAAAACAGCTCCTGAAAATGGCGCCCGGCCTGGAGACTGTCCAGGGTGATCAGGATATGTCCGGTAGCGCTTTCCAGCGTAATGTTGGGATATTCCACAAACTCGCTCTGGCTTCCGCTGAAGGTATAGGTGTAAGAGGCATACGAAGCAGGGGCATTGCGATCTTCGATGGCCAGACGATAGGAAACGGTGGGCGAAGGATCGATGCGAACCTGCAGACGTTCTTGATTTTCCAGCGTGAAGTCCGATGCCGACGGATCCACAGTTCCCACATCCGGAAGGATGCTGGCCGAGCCGCCGTAATAGCCTGTGACCGGCTGCCCCTCGATGCCGCGCAGCTGTTCTCTCGTACGATCTGTGTCTTGAACGACGGAATAATCAAAATAAGCGTCGGAAAAAAAGACGCCGTGAACGCTTCCGTTGGAAGGATCATATTCGATGGCATAATATTGATCTCGTATGGCCGGATCTGCTGCGCCCACAGGGA
>DPKU01000031.1 GCA_003542355.1 Clostridiales bacterium
GTCCAGGTCTGCGAGATGATGAAGCCGGGCACGGAACTGATCATCGGCGTCAAGAACGATCCTCAATTTGGTCCTTGCGTCCTGTGCGGCTTGGGCGGCATCTATGTGGAAGTATTTAAGGATACCGCGCTGGGCCTGGCGCCTCTTTCAGATCAGGAGGCCATGGAAATGATCGATTCGCTCAAGAGCGTCAAACTGCTGAACGGATACCGTGGACAGCCGGCACTGGACAAAAAAGCCTTTGCCGATGCGCTGGTGCAGATCTCGCGGTTTGCCTGTGAACACACCGACAAAATGGCCGAGTTGGACATCAATCCGGTCTTTCTGTACGAAGAAGGATTGTGCGCAGTGGATGCACTGTACATCAAAGGCTGATCCAGCCTGAATATCTGGACATTAAAAGGACCCGATCGCTTACGCTCGATCGGGTCCTTTATTTTTATATTAAGAGGAGAGTATTGTCATTTCTTGATTAAGGCATGCACTTTTCGATCTTGTCCTGATAGCTGAGCAACAGCTTCGTAAAGCGCTCCAGTTTCTCTGCCCAGCCTTCTTCTCTGAAAAAAGCCACCGCCACCACGGCATTCACCTGACCGGTGCGATCAAAGATAGGGATGCCGGTACCCACTACATCCACATAGAGTTCATCGATGCTGGTCACATAACCCTGCTCACGGATCTTTGCATATTCTTTTTTCAGCTCCTCTTTCGTGGTGAGCGTATTGTAGCAAGTCTTTTCGAACACCTGTCCATCCAGGATCCGGTCGATGGTCTGCTCGCTTTGATAGGCCATGATGCACTTGCCGTAGGAACCCTTGTTGGGCGGAAAATACTTTCCCGGAAAGTCGTTGAACTTCATGGGTTGATGGAGTTCGACCTCCAGAAGGGACATGATTTTGTCGCCCTCCCGGACCGCCATGCCCACGGACTCCTTCGTGAGTTCAGAGATCTCCACCAGGATCTCCATGACCTTATCCTGATAGCTGTTGTTGTGCAGATAGATCATGCCGGCATGGTAGGTTGCATGGCCGATCTGGTACTTGTCTCGCTCTTTATCGTAGTGCACGTATTCCCGATTCAGCAGGATTTGAAGTGTTCTGTAGATCGTCGTGCGATTGAAACCGGTCTTGCTCACGATTTCTGTTATCGCAAACGCATAGGGTTCGCTGGCCAATATTTCCAGGATGGTCAGCGCTTTATCGATGCTGCCGATCTTGTCGCTGGTATGGATGAAACTATTTTTTTTCATGGCGCCCTCTTAAGTAAAAAATACGATTGAGATTTCGATGGAAGTAGTATATCATCAAATCATCATGCGAACAAGTCGTTCATATGATGAACAGCAATTTATATCCTGCCTGTAGCTTGCTTTATTCCTCTGGTTGACGACGATGGGAAAGTACAACGGCGACTCGCCGGGAACGGAAAAGATACAGTACCCAGGGGAGCGTACACAGGACCGCAACGGATACGGAAACGGCGTTGACACCCTGCTGCATCAAGAAGTTTGAGGACATCAGGACCGCATAGCCTGCGTAGACCCAGCGGAATGCGGGGTTGCGCTTGAGCAAGAGGAATATCGCCGTCGGCAAAACGAAGGACAGCATGCCGTAAAGCAGGATAAACCACCAGGAAGCGCCTTCCCGGATAAAATTTCCGATCAGGGTGAGGCCGCCGGTAAGGTTATAAAGGGCGATCGGTGCGTGCATCAGCAGAAACACCAGAAGCCACCCTCTATAAGCATTTAAATTTTTTTGAGGAACGTTTTCCATAACAGAATTGTAGCACAGATCATTACGGAGGTGAATCGATGAATCGCAAAGAGGTCCAAAAAATGGTGAAGGAAGCAGAGCGTTCATACGCAGCTGAATTCGAGGAAGTGAACAGCTTTATTTTTCGTCATCCGGAGCTGGGGCTAGAAGAATATGTTTCTTCGAAGTACCTGGCTGATTTTTTGGAGAAAAAAGGGTTTTCTGTGGAGTATCCCTATGCCGGATTCGATACGGCTTTCCGGGCAGAATACGGAACGAAAGGACCGCTGTTCGCTTTTCTTGCGGAATACGACGCCCTTCCGGGATATGGGAAGGAAAAGAAAAACGGTCACGCCTGTGGTCACAACTGGATCGCTTCTACGGCAGTGGGTGCCGCAGTTGTGTTGGCTAAGCTGGCCGACCGGGCAGGATGCCGGGTCGGCCTGATCGGAACACCGGCGGAAGAAACCTATGGAACAAAGGTGGAAATGGTCCGTCGGGGTGTCTTCGACGATGTGGATGCGGCCTTCCAGGCGCATCTCTCCCATGCGACCTCGACTTGCTCTGTAGCCTTGGCCATGGACGCCCGCATCTTCGAGTATAGAGGGAAGGCGTCCCATTCTGCGGGGGCTCCCTGGAGCGGTATCAATGCGTTGGATGGAGTTCAACTCTTGTATGCCGGCATCAATGCGCTTCGTCAACATGTGAAACCCGATGTCCGGATCCACGGCATCGTCACCGAAGGCGGACAAGCGGCCAATATCGTTCCGGATAAAGCCAGCTGCCTGTTTTACATCCGCTCAGAGACCAGGAGTTATTTGGATACGGTGATCCCCCGTGTAGAAAATGTGGCAAAAGGAGCGGCTCTGATGACCGGCGCCAGGCTAAAGATCAAAAATCCGGAGCTCCCCATGGACAACCTGATCAACCTGCCTGTACTGCAGGAGTTGGCAGATGCATATTTTAAGGATAACGGCATGACCCCCACGGTGACGCCAGAGATGGCTGCTCAGGCTGCAGGCTCCACGGATGTGGGCAATGTGAGCCACGCCTGCCCCACGGCGTATGTGGAAGTAGGGCTTGATGGAAAAGGTGTTTTCTATGCCCACGAAGAAAGTGCATTGAAGCTGGTGGACGGTCCTGAGGCAAGGAAAAAAATGCATCAGACCATCTGCGCCATGGCCGGTATGGCCATGGACCTGGCTGTGCGCCCGGAACAGATCGAAACAGCGAAGAAGCAGCTGCAAGATAGAAAGTAGATCAAAGGAGGAAAAAAGAAATGAATGAGAGCAAAACCAAGAAGAAGAAGTTCTCAATGCCTCATGCTTATGTGATCATGATCATCATCATCGCACTCAGCATGGTGCTCACCTGGGTCCTTCCGGCAGGCAGCTTCCAATACGAATACAACGAGGCACTCGATAGAGATCTCGTTGTTCCGGGAAGCTTTCAGCTAGCGGAGGAACAATCTCCCATCGGCCCCTGGGGAATGGTCATATCCATCTTTGATGGTGTGGTGCAGGCCGGCGATATTATATTTTTCATACTTTTTGCGGCAGCTTATGTTTATGTTCTATCTGAGACGGGCGCACTGAATGCACTTACGGGTGCCATGCTGCGCAAGCTGGGCAAAAGGGATCACCTGATCATCCCGATTTTTATGATCCTTTTTGCCATCGGCGGCACTACTATCGGAATGTACGAGGAGACATACGGTCTGATACCTGCCTTTATGATCATTGCCGTCACGCTGGGTTATGACCGGATCGTGGGCGGCGCCATCGTGTTCGTTGGTGTTGCCACAGGATTTGCGGCCGCCATCCTCAATCCCTTTACCATCGGCATCGCAAGCTCGGTCGCGCAGGTCCCCATGATCCACGAAAAAGTGACGGTCCTTCGCTTTATCGCCTTCTTCCTGTTCATGGCTCTGACCATTACCTATGTGATGCGCTATGCTGCGAAGGTTCGCAAGGATCCCACGAAGAGCATTATGTACGGCGATCCCGATGCGCTGCGGGGCATGGAGAACGTTAAGTCCAGAGATGAGGTTATGCAATTGCCGTTCACACAGGCACAAAAGATCAGTCTTTTCGGATTCGTTCTTCTGATCGCAGGCATCGCTCTGGGCATCGTGCTGTACGGCTGGTATCTGTCTGAGCTGGCTGCTCTGTTCTTCGTTTTTATGGTCGCTACGATGATCGTCAACCGGATGACCACTTCGGAAATGGCTGAGATGTTCGTGAACGGGTGCAAGAGTGCGTTGTTCGGCGCCATGCTGGTAGGATTTGCCCGGGCGATCTCTTTGGTGATGGAACAGGGACAGGTGATCGATACGGCTGTCAACTTCCTGGCCGGGCTGGTGGGCAATATGCCTGCATCGATCGCCGGGATTGGCATGCTGATCGTTCAAAATATTGTTAATTTCTTTATTCCTTCCGGTTCCGGCCAGGCGGTGGTCATGATGCCGATCATGGCCCCGCTTTCCGATTTGGTGGGCTTATCCCGGGAAGTGGCCGTTGTCGCCTATCAGTTCGGTGACGGATTCTCCAACATGTTCTGGCCCACGGCGGTTGCTACGGAGTGCGGCATCATGGGCATCGGCATGGACAAGTGGTACAAGTTTATTACACCGCTGTTCGCCATGATGTTC